>CAIQJD010000350.1 GCA_903872005.1 uncultured bacterium
CCCTGGCGCAAGAACTGCCAACGACTCCCTGGCGCGGCCGTCTTCAACCCCGGCTCCACCCAACACTGCGCCAACGTCTGCAGCGAGTTGGGGTTCACGTTGGCCGTGAAATCCAGCCCCTCTTTCTCTTCGTCAGGACTCTCTTTCACGAACAACCGATCATACAGGCGCACTTCGGCCGGCGCGGCATGCGCCGCCGACACCCAGTGCAACGTCCCCTGGACTTGCCGGCCGTCCGGCGCCCCGCCGCCGCGCGTCTCCGGGTCATAGGTGCAGCGCAGCTCCACGACCTCTCCCGTAGCCGGGTCTTTCACCACGCCGACGCAGCGCACGAGATAAGCGTCTTTCAGGCGCACCTCGCGGCCGGGGGCCAGGCGAAAGAACTTCTTGGGCGGGTCCTCGCGGAAATCGTCCCGCTCGATATACACTTCGCGCGAGAATGGCAACGGCCGGCTTCCCATGCTGGGGTCTTCGGGATTATTGGTCGCCGTCACGACCTCCACCTGGCCCTCTGGATAGTTCTCGATCACCAGGCGCAACGGCTGCAATACCGCCATCACGCGCGGCGCGCGCTTGTTGAGATTCTCGCGCACGCAATGCTCCAACAGCGCCACATCCACCACGCTATCGTTCTTCGCCACCCCGATGCGATCACAGAAATCGCGGATCGCCTCCGGCGGATAGCCCAGCCGGCGCATCGCCGAAAGGGTCGGCATGCGCGGATCATTCCACCCACTCACCAGACCCTCTCGCACCAGACGCAGCAACTTGCGCTTGCTCATCACAGTATAGGTCATGTTGAGCCGGGCAAACTCGACCTGCTGCGGATGATACACGCCCAGCGCGTCCACGAACCAATCGTACAACGGGCGATGGTCTTCATACTCAAGGGAACACATCGAATGGGTGATGCCTTCGATGGAATCCGACAACGGGTGCGCGAAATCGTACATCGGATAGATGCACCACGCATCGCCGGTGCGATGATGCGTCGAGCGCAGGATACGATACATCACCGGGTCGCGCAGGTTGATATTGCCCGAGGCCATATCAATCTTGGCCCGCAGCACGCACGCGCCATCCGCGAACGCGCCGGCGCGCATCCGCCGGAACAAATCCAGATTCTCCTCAACCGAACGTGTCCGATGCGGGCTATCCTTCCCTGGCTCCGTCAGCGTGCCGCGGTATTCGCGGATCTCCTGCGGGCTGAGATCATCCACGTAGGCTTTGCCGGCCGCGATGAGCTGCACCGCGTAGGCATACAATTGCTCAAAGTAATCCGAGGCGAAGAACTCCCGCTCCTCCCAATCGAACCCCAGCCAGTGGATGTCCTCCTTGATGGATTCAACGTACTCCACCTCTTCCTTGCTGGGGTTCGTGTCGTCGAAGCGCAAATTGCACTGCCCGCCATACTCGGCCGCCATACCGAAGTCAATGCAGATCGCCTTCGCGTGCCCAATGTGCAGGTAACCATTCGGCTCCGGCGGGAAACGCGTGTGGACTTTCCCACCGAACCGCCCGCTGGCATTATGCTCGTTGATAATATCCCGAATGAAATCCGATGGTGATGTCTTCTCTGTGCCGGCCATATCTGGCTCCTTCCCCGAAACGCCTTGCGCCCTCGCGTGTGATAGACATATTACTCCATAGTATAGCGCGGAGGGGGCACAAAAGTCAAAGCGCGTTGACGCCGGGCCTGTCACTATAATTTGATATTTGATCAAATTATACTCCACATCAAAGCCGCTGTCAACTCGCTGTGACAATGCCAGGTAATTTCGTAGTCGTGCATGGAATTGACGGCACTGCGACGTTCGATGGAAGTGGCCGTCACTGGCGGCCAACAGGCATCCGCACCGTGAAGGTCGTCCCGCGCCCCGGTGTGCTCTGCACACCAATCGTGCCGCCGTGCGCTTCGATGATGGACTTGGCAATCGCAAGACCCAGCCCGGATTCGCCATCCTTTTCGCTACGCGCCGGGTCGCTGCGATAGAAGCGGTCGAAGATGTACGGCAGTTTGTCCGGCGCGATGCCGACGCCGCTATCCTGCACCACAAGCGCGACCCAACCGTCCTGACGATAGGCCGACAGAATGATGCTTCCCCCGGCCGGCGTGTAGCGCAACGCATTTGACGTCAGATTGCCTAGCGCCTGGATCATGCGCTGCGGGTCGGCCGAAATGTCGGGCAGGCCGGCTTCCACGCGCACCAGCAGCCGGATCGCGCGTCCTTCAGCCTGCGGCGCGCAGCCGGCCGCCAGCCGCTCCATCAATGCCTGACATCCAATCGAGATACGCTCCATAGACAACTCGCCGGCGTCCGCCAGCGACAGCGTCCGCAGATCTTCCACCAGATGCTGGAGATGCTGCACTTCCGCGTGCATGGCCTCGAAACGCTCCTGCGTCGGTTTGAACACGCCCTCGCGCAAGCCCTCTATGTAGGCATTGATCACGGTGAGCGGCGTGCGTAGATCGTGGGCGATGTCGGCTGTCATCTGCCGGCGTGCTTCGTTCGAGCGCGCCAGATCGGCGCTCAACTGATTGAACGCCTGGGTGAGCAGGCCAAGCTCATCCGAGGAACGGACGGGCACCTGCTGTCTCAGCGCGCCGCGCGCCATCGCCTGAATCGCGTCGGTCAAGTCGCGTACCGGCCGGGTCAAATTGCTTGCCAGCAGGACGCCCAACAGCAACGCCAGCGCCAATGCGCCCAGCGCCGCGACGGCCAAAGCCTGGTTGGTGCTTGTTAGAAATTGTGACTCGCGCGGACTGAGCGCCGGCGCTCTGGAGGCATCCACCACGACGCCAACCAGCCGGCCGCGGACATCAATCCGCATCCCGCGCCGCAGGGACTCGTCGTCCACTTGATCACCGGCCCGATAGGGTTGCGCCGGCGAAATCACCACACCTCTCGGATCCGTCAGGATGAACTGCGGCGGACGCGGCGCGACCCCCGGCTCGACCGGCCGGTTGAAGTCGTAGAAGTACTGGCCCACGCCATCCCAACTGCCGCGCGTTTCAAAGTACGACGTAGCGCGCAGCGCGAACTCCGAACGTAGCTGCTCCATCACGAAACGGTCAAACTCGCGCACCGTCACCAGGCGCGCCGCCAGAGCCGCCAGACCAATCCCAATAACGCTGGTCAACACAAAAGCAATGGCGAGTTTGAACGTGAGCGAACGCCGCATTCTCTCTGTCACCCTCACAAGCCCACTCTGAGCCTGTCCGTCTACGCGTCCTCCCGAAAGCGGTAGCCGACGCCGAAAACCGTCTCGATATAGCGCGGCCGGCCGTCGCTCGGCTCGATCTTCGCGCGCAAATTATGGATATGGGTATTCACCGTATGTTCCACGCCCTCCGGAAGCACGCCCTGGATCCGTTCCAACAACTCCGGGCGCGAGAAGGCGCGCCCAGGCGCGGCCATCAGGGCGGCCAGCAGCTCAAACTCCGAAGGGGTCAACGCGACCGGCTGGCCGGCTAAATAGACCGCGTGCGCCGTCAGATCCACCATCAAATCGCCGGCCCGCAGGACCGCCGGCCGCGCCACATCCCCGCCGGCGCGCCGCAACACCGCTCGGATGCGCGCCACCAGCTCGCGCATCCCAAAGGGCTTCGTCACATAGTCATCCGCGCCCAGTTCCAGACCAAGGACCTTGTCCGTCTCGTCCAGCCGGGCGGTCAGCAGGATCACCGGCGTGTTCGCCTCTTTGCGGTAGGCACGCAGGAATTCGTAGCCGCCCATCTCCGGCATCATGATGTCCAACAGGATCAGGTCCGGCTTCTCATGGCGCGCCGCGTACAGCGCCGTGCGCCCGTTCTCCGCGGTGATGACGCGGAAGCCCTCTTCGACCAGATAGTCACGCACGACCGTGCGGACGCCGGCCTTGTCGTCCACCACCAGGATCGCTGTGCCCAATGCCCATCTCCCTCACGCACACCGCAAAGCGAGCTAAGATAGCGGCGGAACGCCGGCTTCCGCTATCGCCTCTTCGATCTCGGCCTGCACTCGCGCGAACTCGGCATCCACGTCGGCCAGCGCCTTCTCCGCCTCTGCAAGTTCGCCGCTCCGGCTCACCCTCTCCAGGTCGGCGCACAACGCCGCCAGGCGCAGAGCCGCCGCGTTGCCGCTGCTCGATTTCAGCGTGTGCGCGCCACGCGTAACAAATAGCGCATCCGACCGGCCGATAGCGCTCCGCATCTCCAATAACAACGGCTTGGCCGTTTGCAAAAAGAGGCCCCCAACCTGTGCGATCGCCTGCACCCTTCCGCAGTCGAAGATCTCCCCCAGCGTGGCTACCGCCTGTGGATCGAGCGCCGGCCCGCGCTCGGCCGGCGCAGCCTCGGCCTCCCGTTGGCCGAGAGGCGCGCACCCCGCCAGGACATTGGCCAATTCCTGCGGTCGCACGGGCTTGGCAATGTAGCCATCCATGCCAGCCGCCAGGAAGCGCTCTCGATCGCCGCGCATGGCATGGGCCGTCATGGCGATGATGCGCGGCCGTGCCGCCGGCGCATACCGATCCTGGATCTGCCGTGCGGCCTCCAGCCCATCCATCTCCGGCATCTGCACATCCATGAGCACCACATCATAGGGCTGGCGCTGCAAGGCCGCCAGCGCCTCCACCCCATTCCCGGCCACATCCGCACGATAGCCCATCCGCTCCAGCAGATGTTGCGCCACCTTCTGGTTCACCAGATTGTCTTCCGCCAGGAGGATACGCAGCGGAGCCGTCGCCGCAAGATCGCGCGGGATAGGCTGCGCCAGCCGGCTCACATCTCCCATCTTCGCCGCGTGGGTGATCACCTCAGCCAGCGTATCGTGCATCTGCGAGGCCCGCAGCGGTCTGGTCAGCACGCGTACCGCCGCCCACGGCCCGTGCCATTGCTCGCTGATGGACGGCGATTGCGAGTCGGTCACCAACAGGAGCGCCGGCGCCGGCTGACGCAGTCCCAACACGGCCCGCAGTTGGTCCGCCTCAGCCGCGGCAAGCCCGGCGTCCACGATGACGGCATCGAAGGCCCCGATCGTCAAACCGGCCAGCGCCTCGTGGAGCGCAGCCGCAGCCGTGACCCGCGCGCCCCACGACTCGGCCCAGCGCGCCAGACTATCGCGATCCGCCGCGTCGCCGACCACAATCAACAACCGCTTCCCCGTAATCTGCACCTTCGTCAGGACGCTATCAATCTGCACCGGCGCAACTCTCAGTCGAACCATAATATGGAAGACGGAACCATGTCCACTTTCGCTCTCCGCCCAAATGCGACCGTCCATCAGTTGCGCCAACCGCTGCGTGATGCTCAACCCCAGCCCCGTGCCGCCGTAACGCCGGCTGGTCGAAGCATCCCCCTGCGAGAATGGCGTGAACAGCCTCGCCAGTTGTTCTGACTTCATGCCGATCCCGGTGTCCCGCACGGCGAAGTGCAGCTCCAACCGATCATCCCCGGCTGCCATCGAACCAGACGCCGACACACTCAGCCCGACGCCCCCATGCTCCGTGAACTTCACCGCGTTGCTCAACAGATTGACCAGCATCTGCTGCAAGCGCGTGACGTCGCCGACCAGCGAGCGCGGCGTATTCAGCGCAATCTCATAGGTCAGGGCCAGCCCCTTCTCCGCAGCCCGGACCCGCACAAGATCGTAGGCG
>CAIQJD010000351.1 GCA_903872005.1 uncultured bacterium
ATCGAGCACCTTCTCGTCGCCGCCGGCCGCGCTGATGACCACATCCGCGCCGCGCCCCTCGGAGAAGGACTTGACCACCGCCAGCAAGTCTTCTTTCTCCGGGTTGACGACGGCCGCCGCGCCCAGGGCGCGGGCCGCTTCCAGCCGGCGCTCCTTCACTTCAGAGACGATGACCGTCAGGCCGCGCAGCTTGAGCATCTGCATGTGCAACAGGCCAATGGGGCCGGCCCCCAGCACCACGCCCACGCCGGCGAAGGGGACATCCACCAACTGGCTGTTGCCATTGGTGACGCAGGCCAGCGGCTCTGTGAAGGCGGCATGTTCCAGCTTGACGCCGTCGGGCACGGCCAGCAGATTCTTGTACGGGTAGACGGTGTACTCCGAGAAGCCGCCGGAGATGTAGCCCATGTTGACACACAGGTTGACCTGGCCCTTGCGGCAATAGTGGCAGATGCCGCAGGCGACGCGCCCATCGGGGACGACGCGGCTGCCAACGCGCAGCCCGGCATAGGCCGGCACGCCCTCGCCCATGGCTTCGACCACGCCGGCCAGCTCGTGGCCCATGCGGAAGGGATAGACGATCTTCCAGCCGCGCGGGCTTTGGCCGATATAGGCGTTCAGGTCGGTGCCGCAGATGCCGCACGCCGCGACCCGCACGAGCACTTCGCCGGCCTTGGGCTGCGGCAAGGGGGCATCTTCTACCGTAAACTCAAAGGGCTTCTGCAAGAAAGCGACTTTCATGGCAAGATTCCTCCGTCAAGACTCCATCAAGACTTCATTGCTCCAGAACACCTCTCCCCTTTCCCCACACCCCTTTCCCCTCTCCGTACACGGAGAGGGGAAAGGGGCCGGGGGTTAGGGGTGAGGTCTATCGAGTCGAAAGCGCTGCGCCGCGTACGCCTCAGCTTCGGCGTAGACCGCTTCAGCGTCCAGGGTCAGCAGCCGGCGCCCTTCGACCACGACGCGGCCATCTACGATGACCGTCTCCACGTCGCCGGCGTGGGCGCAATAGACCAGGTTATTGACCAGATGGTTGATCGGGCGCAGGTGATAGCCGCGCAAGTCGGCCAGGATCAGGTCGGCCTTCTTGCCGGCTTCGACCGACCCCAATTCAGCCCCCAGGCCCAGCGCCCGCGCCCCGCCCAGCGTCGCCATCTCCAGCGCCGTCTCGGCCGGCAGAGCGGCCGGGTCGCCGGTCGCGACCTTCTGCAGCAGCGCCCCGACGCGGGCCGCCTCGAACATATCCATGTTGTCGTTGACGGCGCAGGTGTCCGTGCCCAGGGCCACGGTCACGCCGGCGGCCAGCATCTTCGTCACCGGGGCGATCCCCAACGCCAGCTTCATGTGGCACTCGGCGCAATAGCTGACCGCCGTCTGGTGCTCGGCCAGCAGCCGGATGTCATCATCGGAGACGTAGATGGCGTGGGCCGCCAGGACATCCGGCCCCAAGAAGCCGATGCGCGCCAGATACCCGACGGTGCTGGCCCCATAGCGGGCGCGCATGTTCTCGCCCTCGAAGGCCGACTCGGCGACGTGGATGTGCAGGCCGACGCCGGCTTCCGTCGCCCGCCGGCGCGCCGCCCGCAGCAGCTCGGTGGTGCAGGAATTGGCGCAGGCCAAGCCGTAGCGGAACTGCACGCGCCCGCCGGCCGAGCCGGCGCAGCGTTCGATGAGCCGCTCGGCCAGCCCCCAGGCGGCCGCCGGCGGCATCAGCATCTCCGGCCGGCCCCACTGGTCGTAATCGGTCATGGTCAGGGCATGCACGGCGCGGATGCCGGCCGCTTCATAGACCCCGATCACGTCGGGCGACGTGGCCCATTCCATGTTCAAGATCGTGGTGATGCCGCTCAACAGCGCCTCGGCGCAGCCCAGGCGCGTGGCGCTAATTTGCAGCGCGTCATCGCCGGCGGCGTAGTCGGCCACGGCCGCGACGATGCGCGGAGCCGACACCTGCTCGATCCAGGCCGGGAAGGGCAGATCGTCACGCGAGCCTTTCAGGCCGTTTTGCAGGCAGTGGTGGTGCGTATCCACGAAGCCGGGCAGGATGGCCTTGCCGCGCCCATCCAGGGTGCGCGCCGGCCCGAAGCGGCCGGCCAGCGCCGCGCTCGGCCCCACGGCGACGATGCGCCCGCCCTGGATGGCGACGCTCCCATCGTAGAGGATGCGCCGGCCGGCGTCCAGCGTCACGACGGCGCCATGTTCGATCAACAGGTCAATCGGCTCGGCCATCACTCCTCAGCCCAACCTCCCGCAGGTTGCGAACCTGCGGGAGGTTCATCACGCGTAATAGGGCGAGACGAAGAGGCCGGCCTCGCGGAAGCGCCGCGCCGCGTACTCTTCCGCCTCGGCGAAGACC
>CAIQJD010000352.1 GCA_903872005.1 uncultured bacterium
CTGGATGCGGCTATTCTCGCGGTCGGGGACGAGGAGCCGGCCGAAGGGGTCCAGCGAGATGCTGTGCGGGAGCTTGAATTGGCCTGGCCCGGTCCCTTCGGAACCCCACGATTTCACCAGGACGCCCTGGGCGTCGAATTTGTGCACGCGGAACTGGCCGTAGCCGTCGGAGACGAACAGGTCGCCGGCCGGCGTCGTGGCCGTTTGGGTCGGGCGGTTGAAGGGCTGCCCCGGCGCGCCGGGCTGGCCGACCGTCCCCAGGGTCTTGAGGATGCGGCCGGTGCGGTCGAACTGGCGCACGGTGTGATCGTTGACATCCGTGACCCAGATTGTGTCATCCTTGCCGACGTGGACGCCATGCGGATTCTGGAGCACACCCTCGCCGAAGGCGGTCAGATAGCGCCCGGCGCGGTCATAGACGAGCAACGCCGGCGGCGTGCGCCGGGCAATGTAGACGCGATCCTCTGAGTCCACGTCCACGCCGGGCAAGACCCCGCCGAAGGGCCGGCCGGCCGGCCCAAGCCCCCAACCTTCCACCACACGATAGCGATAGCTGCCTGCGCCGAATGTCATACGGTCTTGTCTCCTTGTCGAAGAGTCTGCGGATCAGCCCTTTGTCCCGACGGCGACGAACATGGGGCTGAGGTATGGGACCAGCCAGATGAGCCAGACGGCGATGCTGAACTTGTGGAAATTGCGAATCCAGCGCTCGTCGCGCCGCAACAGGACGATGGTGGCCCAGATAGCGTGAATGAACATCAGTACGATGGCGAGGACGCCGGTGACGCCGTGCAGGTCGAACGCCAGGCCGCCGGCCATGTCCATCATCAGGCCGGTGCCCCAGGTGTCGCAGACGAGGCCCATCCAAAAGAAGGCCAGATGCCAGGGCTTGAGCCGGCCGGCGAGCCGTTCGCTCCAGACGCCAATCGAATAGAAGATCAGGGCCAGGGTGATGATGATGCTGGCTGGGCCGCTCATGCGCGCCTCCAAGAAAGGGATAGCAACATTATAGCACAGAAGTGGCCGGCGAAAACGTTCAGGCGCGGTTGGGTTCGGTCTCGAACTGGCGCACTTGCGGCGCGATGATCAACAGTGCCAGCGCGAAGGCCAGCGCCACGCCGGCCCCGATGGCGACGCCCCCGCGCGGCCCCAATGCCTGGGCCAGCGCCCCGGACATCAGCGAGCCAAAGGGCGCCGTGCCGAAGAACATCAGCATATACAGGCTCAACACCCGGCCGCGCAGCGCATCCGGCGCGGCGTGCTGGATCAGCACGTTCATCGTCGCATTCTGCGAGACCAGCGCCACGCCGGCAAGCGCCAGGCAGGCCAATGAGAGCGCGAAGACGCGCGAGAACGAGAACCCCAAAATGGCCGCCGGAAAGACGATGCTGGCGACGGTGAGGAGCTTGCCTCGGCCGCGCCGCTCGCCCCACGACGCGGCCAGCAGCGATCCGATCAAGGCTCCGCTGCCGACGGCGGCGTTCAAGAGGCCCAGGCCGGCCTCGCCCACGTGCAGCACGTCGGCGGCGAAAGCCGGCAGCAGCACGGCGTAGCTCATGCCGAAGAGCGCCGAAACCGCCGACAGGGCGATGATGATGAGGATCGTGGAATTGCCCCGCACGTAGCGCAGCCCCGCGACGACCTGCTTCGTCAGCGGTTCGGTGCGCGGGGCGACGGTCATCTGCATGGTGAAACGCATGCTCGCCAGGGCGAAGAGCACCGCCAGGAAGGAGAGGCCGTTGAGGCCGAAGCACCATGCCGGCCCCACCAGCGCCAGCACCACGCCGCCAACCGCCGGCCCCACCACCCGCGCCAGGTTGAAGATCGTCGAATTGAGGGCGATGGCGTTCGCCAGGTCGGCGCGGTCCTCCACCATCTCTACGGCCATGGCCTGGCGTCCCGGCGCGTCGAACGAGTTGACGATGCCGAGGATCGCTGCCAGCACGGCGATATGCCAGACGCGCAGCAGATTGGTCGCGGCCAACGTAGCCAGAGTGAGGGCCAGCAGCATCATCACGCTCTGGGTGATGAGCAGCAGCCGGCGGCGCGGGATGCGGTCAATGAGCGCGCCGGCCGGCAGCATCAGGAAGAGGGTCGGGATGGTGCCGGCGAAGGAGATCGTGCCCAACGCCAGTTTGGAGCCGGTCAAGAGGTACACGACCCAGCCCTGAGCCACCGACTGCATCCAGGTGCCCATCATGGAGACGGTCTGGCCGACGAACCAGAGCCGGTAGTTGCGGTGTCGCAATGCGGAAAAGGTCGTTGCGAGTTGCATGAACGCTCCTGAGCGCCGGCCGTTTGAGCAGCGCCAGCATATCAGGCATTATACTCCAAGTCTGGCCGGCCGCCGATTCTTGTGTTGGCGTGTATACACGTCGGCTGCGTAGCCGCCGGGACGGACTACCGCCGAGGCGCAGAGGATACGAAATGGCCCTCCCCGTGGATGATCCATGTCCGAAATTCTGCATCCTCTGCGCTTCGGCGGTGAGAGACCCGCCCCCTACTGTCCGACCCGCGCCAGCGCGGCGAACTCGCCGGCCAGGGCCGGATAGAGCGCCCGGTAGCGCGGGTAATAGGCCGCGTAGACGCCGGCGGCCGGGCCGGGGAGCGTGCTGCCCGTCACCCGCACCGTCGCGGCGCAGGCATCCTCCACGCTGCGGAAGACGCCGGCCCCGACGCCGGCCAGCAGCGCCGCCCCAAAGGCCGCCCCTTCGGTCACGCTCACCGTGGCGATTTCAGCATTGAACACATCGGCCAGGATTTGCCGCCAGAGCGCGCTGCGCGCCCCGCCGCC
>CAIQJD010000353.1 GCA_903872005.1 uncultured bacterium
CGACCGGCTCCGTCGGCCAGGGCCACACCGCATACTCCAGGCTCAGGATCAAGGCGATGACGGCGAAGGCCAGGCCGCGCCGCGCCGGCCGGGGGCGTTCCAGCAGCCAGGCCGCGCCCACGGCGGCCAAGACAGCCAGCCCCAACATCACCAGGACGGCGAAACGCCCCGGCGCGCGCACGCCGGTGAAGCCGGGCACGAAACGCCACAACAGATAGTAAGGCCCCCGCACGACCGCCTTGCCGGCCACCTGCAGCGTCGGCCCCAGCGAGAGGATGCCGGCGCCGGCGACCAGGGCCGCGCAGGCGAGGAGCGTTGGCCGGCCCGCCCGCCGCGCTGCCCCCATGCCGGCGACGACGCCGGCCAGCCCCAGCAGCGTCGCCAGGACGCCCGGCAGCAGGCTACCCTCTGGAACCTTCCGCAGCGAGGCCGTCAGCCGGCCATACAGGATATTGCTCTCCGGCGCAGCCAGATAGTTGAGCGCGTCGGGGGAAAGCTGCGTCACATAGCTCAACGACCGGCCGGCGTCCATCTCCGTGACGACCTTCTGATAGGGCAAGAAGACCGGCAGGACGACGCCGGCCGCCACGACGCCGGCGATCCCCAGGCCCAACAGCCGGCGCCACAGCACGCCCGGCGCTTTCCACCAACGCAGGGGCAGCGCCACGCCGACGAAGAGGACGACGCCGACCGCCAGGAAGAGCGCATAGTAGATGCTGGCAAGGGCCTGTAGGGCGCTGAAGAGGCCGAAGAGAACGTAGTCGCGCCGCCGGCCGGCGACGATGGCCCGGTCGAGAGCCAGGAAGGCGAAGGGCATCCACTGGGCGGTCAGGTTTTGCAGGTGATGCATCTGGCTCATCTTGTAGGGGCAGAAAGCGAAGATGACGCCGGCGATGACGCCGGCCCAGGCGCGCCCGCTGACCCGCCGGCCCAACAGGTACGCCCCGAAGCCACACAGGGCGAAGCTGAACAGATTGAGGATGCCATAGGTCGCCGTGGGATTGTTCAACAGTAGTTGCAGCGGCAGGCCCAGCAGCGCGCTCCCCAGCAGATTCTCCGAATAGGCCAGAGAGTACGGATAGGGATAGAAGATATTGGCATCGAAGAGGCGCGCCGGCTGGGTCAGCAGCGCGTGCGCGTCCCACGCCAGGATCCAGCGATTGAGCTGCGGATCTTCGGACGGCGCGACCAGCTCCGTCCCCAGCCGCAGCCACTGCGGGTACGTGAACGCCAGCGCCAGCAAGACGAATCCCACCAGCACAAGCATTGACCGCCGCTTGCTGAGGGCTGATCGCTGACCGCTGATTGCTGATTGCTGACCGCCCTGCATCCTATGCCTCTCGCCGGCCGACGACGCGCGCCGGTGCGCCTACGGCAATGGACAGGGCCGGGATATCGCGCGTCGCCACCGCGTTCGCGCCCAAAATCGCCCCGTCGCCAATGGTCACGCCATCCAGGACTTTGACGCCCAGGCCCAACCAGACATCGTCGCCGATGACGATGTCGCCGCGGCTGGTGATGGGCTGCTCGCGCATCGGCCGGCCGGCGTCGCTGAAGCCATGCTCGTAGGGGCTGAAGGCGCAGCCCGGCGCAATCTGCACGAACGCGCCGATGCGCGTATCGCGCAAGAAGCCCTTGATATTGCAGTTCGCCTGGATATGCGTGTCGTGGCCGATGATGACGCTGCCGCCGGCGCCCACCTCGATGATGCAGCCGCGATAGATATGCACGCCTTCGCCCAAAATGATCTTGCCGCCATCGGGGTGAGCGAAGATCGTCACGTTGTCATCAATGAAGCAATGCGCGCCGATTTGCAGTTGCCGGCCATGCACCTGCGCCCGCGGCGAGATGTACGGCTTGCGCGTTACCTGGGCCAACAGCCGGCGCGCCTTGTAGGGGCCAACCAGCGCGCCGGCCAGGCATAGCGCCGGCCGGCCCACCAACGGCCAATCCGAGAGCGTCATCAAAAGCGTCAGGATCGCCCGCCAGAAGCGTCGTTTCATCTCGGCTCCCCCACTCCTCTCAACGGCCGGCCCCAGCGCGCAGATAGCCGTTGTCCGTGAACCAGGCAACTGCTTCGGCCAGGGCGCGCTCCAACGGCGTCTGCGGCAGCCCCAGCTCGGCAATGGCGCGCGCCGGATTGCAGGTCAGCGCCGCCGGCTGGTGGCCGCGCCCGGCCGGCTGGCCGCCCCCCAGGAGCCGCTTCAACGGGTTGCGGCTGCCAGAGCGCGGCGGCTGGCGCCCGCTGACCTGCTGCATCAAGCGATAGAAGTCGGCGCGCTGCAAATTGCCCGCCGCGTGGCCCAGCATGTAGCGCCGGCCGGCGACGCCCCGCCGCGCCGCCAACAGATGGCCGGCCGCCACATCGCGCACGGCGATCATGTTCACGCCCCCTGCAGGGAAGGATGGGACGCGGCCGGCCAGATAATCCACCACCCGCTTGCCCGATGAGCTAGGCTTGATGTCGCCGGCGCCCACCGGCGCGCACGGGTTGACGATGACTACCGGCAGCCCCGCGCCGGCCAGGGTCTGGGCGGTCGTCTCGCCCAGATACTTGGAGCGCGCATAGTGGCTGCTCGTCTCCCACTGATTGAAGGGCGCCTCTTCCGTCGGCAAAGAGCCATCGGCCGGCCGGCCGATGGTCCCGATGGTGCTGGTGTAGACGATGCGGCGCACGCCGGCCTCGCCGGCCGCCTGCAAGATACTCTTCGTCCCGCCGACATTGATCTCGTACATCTGCGGGCCATCTTCTTCGGCCGTGCTGTAGAACGCCGCGACGTGATACAGCTCTTCGCAGCCGGCCAGCGCGGCCCGCAACGAGGCTGTGTCGCGCAAATCGCCATCCCTCTGCTCCACGGCCAGGCCGGCCAGATTGCGCCGGTCGCTGCGCTGCCGCGTCAAGACGCGCACCTGCGTCCCCTCGTCCAACAGGGCGCGCGCCACCCACATCCCCACGAAGCCGGTCGCCCCGGTGACCAGAGCCTTCATCGCAACCTCCGCTTCAGCCAGCTCGCGGCGCGCCGCCACCGCGGCCGGCGCGCCGCCGGCAAAGGCCGCGCCAGGGCGCACAGCCGCTCGATCTCGCGC
>CAIQJD010000354.1 GCA_903872005.1 uncultured bacterium
GAACCGCGAAACTTCGCATACGCCGACGCCGGCGTCTCATACCACTCCCTGAGTTTCCTCAGGACGGTCTGTCTGGAGCAGGCGATCAGCTCCGTCACGGTCAGGCATTCCTGTTCTGGCCGGATGTTGGCGGCCATCGCCTCTAACACGGCCGGCGTCCAGGGACACTGACACGCCATGGCATGCTCGATGCAGTCGGCAAATGGTCGCCTCGTCTCGTCGCAGCAGATGTAGCCAACCTGTGGCATAGGGTCCTCCTAGTTGATCTCATCGGGCTCCAGGGGCGGCAGCGCCTCACCGATGGAAAGCTGCTCCGCCAACTCTTGCAGGGCCGTTCGCTCCTCTTCCGTGGTTTCATCCATGATGTAGAAGCGGATCGAGAACCACTTGCGCGGCTGGCCGTCCTTGTTGGACTCGCGTTTCTCGGTGACGGCGCGCACCCGGTAGTGCCAGGCCGCCGGCGATCCCAGTCGGGCAACCGACGTGATCAGACTCTTGAGCGAGAAGACGCTGGTGCCGCTCACCTTGAGGACGAACGGCTCGAGATGTTGGTCGGCGCCCAGGATCAGGTACATCAGTTGGGGGTCTTTGCCATCTTGCCACACGACCGAGAACTTCTGCACGGCAAGGATAGCGAAGAGCAACTCGTTGTAGGCCACGCGCAGCGCCGTGTCATAGAACTGACCGGGCTTGGCGTCGCCGCCGCTCATGAGTTCCGCCTGGGTCGAGGTCGGTTGAACGACCCGTAGATAGGGCAGGGCCATGTCCTCACGTTGATCGAGGCGTTCGAACCCTGCGATGTGGATGCCGTTGCTCGGCGCGATCACCACGCTGCCGACAGGAACCAAAGCCGTATTCATGTCCTTCCTCCATCTCACGAAGATGCCCCGATAGGGGCGTAGTGGCCCGCTGGCCTCCATCAGCCGATTGTGTACCGGTGTTGGACGATTGACGCCTCCTTTCTGGGGAAGAGATGTCCTTTTTCACAGAACGCAGGATGTCAAGGTACAAAGAAAATACCAGCAGGGTAGACCTTACGGGACCGTTTGTCAATACCCCGGTTGAAACGTTGTACGCAGCGCCGGAGCATGTTAGGATGGGAGCATAGCATAAAAAGAGGCCGGGCGTTTTCGGCCCGACCTCTCGACAACCTCAGGCGTGCTACGCTGAGGCTGGCTCGTCAGCATGGTCGCTGACTTCTTGGGTGTACGAACACCATTGGCCGCTCGGACTCTTCGCCGGGCAAGACCAGAAGGCGCCGTAAGCGCCCTGCCGCAATTTCATCGGCCTACCATGTCTGGGACAGCGGGGAGCAACCGCTGCCTCGGCATGTTGAGACGAGTCGATTCTCTTGGCCGTCGCCAGCAGGGAGCCGCCGGTCGCTTTTCCCGCGTGGGCCTTCTGCCACATCTGCGCCTTGTTGCCGTAGCTCTCGACGACCATCTCATAGAGACCCTTCGCTTTGGGCGCAAGAGCAGCCAGTTCCTCTGGCGTCTCGGCCGACACGTGGACGGTGTGTTTGCCGTCGCTGGATAGAAAAAGCTCAATCATCTTCCTCACCTCCCTTCATCGGAAGCCAACTTGTAACCGTGCAGGCCCACTTCCGCTTGCCTGACAGTCCCCTTGCCAGCCACACGCCGTCAAGGATGATCCGCCAGAGGCGGATCACTTGCGCGCCGGCAGCCGGCGATAAACCTCAGAGGGCCCCACGAGACGGCTGCCGAAGCGTCCTTGACCGTGTGGTACACTCATTCGACCAGGCAAGCGGAGGCAAGTGGACGAGAAAACGGTATCTCCGACTTCCCCGGACGCGCAGCACGAAAAGGGCCAGGCTTTTCGGCCTGACCCTTGGCACTGACGTTACGCGTGGCGGCTACAGATCTCTGAGAAGCTGTTTGAAAAGGTCGC
>CAIQJD010000355.1 GCA_903872005.1 uncultured bacterium
ACACCTCTTGATATGTCCCGACCTGTTCTATGCGCCCGTCGCGCATGACCCCGATGCGGTCGCCCAGGGCGATGGCCTCGCTCTGATCGTGGGTCACGTAGAGGCTGGTCACGCTGAAACGGTGCAGCAGGCGCTTGATTTCGGCGCGCAACTGCATGCGGAGTTTGGCGTCCAGGTGCGAGAGCGGCTCGTCAAACAGGAAGGCGCGCGGCTCGCGGGCGATGCAACGGGCAATGGCGACGCGCTGCTGCTGCCCGCCGGAGAGCTTGGGCGGCTTGCGATCGAGCAAGGTCTGGAAATCCAGCCCCATCATTTCGGAGACGGCGCGCACCCGTGCCGGGATTTCGGCCTGCCGGCGATGTATCCAATAGAAGAAAGAGACGTTGTCGCGACTCTTCAGGTGGGGATAGAGGGCATACGACTGAAAGACCATGCCGATGGCTCGCTCGCCCGGCGACAGCAAGGTCACGTCCTGCTCGTCGAAGAAGACGCGGCCGGCGTCGTGGGGTTGCAGACCGGCGATGACGCGCAGCAGAGTGGTCTTGCCGCAGCCGGACGGGCCGACGATGGCGAGGGTTTCGCCGGCGCGGGCCTCCACACTGACGTGGCGCAGGGCCACACCGCCGGCGACATTTTGTGCCTGGCGCCGGCGCAACTCAGCGTAGTAGCGGCGATTTTCCGGCGCTAGGAGCATGCTTCCAAAGATCGCGCCGGCCTCGGACGCCGGCGCGCCGACGCCGCTGAAGTCCACGCTGACGTCTTCGACCCGGATGCGCGTCATAGTCGTTAGCGGCGCTCTAACGCCGCCCGCATCTTCTCCAACCCTTCCACCAATGTGGCGCGTGGGCAACCGAAGTTCAGGCGCACGAAGCCTTCGCCGCCGCGCCCGAAGGTGGGGCCGTCGTTCAGGGCCACTTTGGCCTCGCGCAAGAAGAACTGGAAGGGATTGTCGGGGATGCCGGCCTGCCGGCAATCCAGCCAGGCCAGGAAGGTGCCTTCCATGGGACTCATGGCAATGCCGGGCAGATAGCGGGCCACGTAGTCGGCGAGGAAGTCGCGGTTGGCTTCCAGGTAGGCGAGCATCTGCTCCAGCCATTCCTGGCCCTCTTGATAGGCCGCCAGGGCAGCCGTGTAGCCCATGATGTTGGGGCCGCCGACCAGGTGCTTGCGCGCCGCCTCGTAGTCCTTGCGTAACTCCGGATCCTGGATGATCGCGAGGGAGCATTCCAGGCCGGCGATATTGTAGGTCTTGCTGGGGGCGATCAACGTCATCGTGCGGGCGGCCACATCGGGGTCCAGGCTGGCGATGGGGATGTGACGCGAGCCGGAGAAGATCAGGTCGCAATGGATTTCGTCGGAACAAATGAACATGTTCCGTTGCAGGCAGATTTCGGCCATCTGCTCCAGTTCGGCGCGGGTGAAGACGCGCCCGACCGGGTTGTGCGGATTGCACAGCAGAAACATGCGCGTGCTGGGCTGGATGGCGTCTCCGAACGCGTCCATGTCTATGGTATAGCGCCCGTCGGCGGCGCGCGTCAGCTCCGCGTCGTCGCGGCGCAGGCCGGCATTGCCCGGCGCGCTCAGGAAGGGCATGTAGACCGGCGGCTGAATCAGGACGCCTTCGCCGGGCGCGCCCACGGCCTCAATTGCCAGGTTGAAGCCGACGACGACGCCGGGCAAGAAAATGATGTCTTCGGGCTGTACGGTCCAGGCGTAGAGCTGCTTGAGGCGCGCGACGATGACGTCGCGCAAGGCCGGCGGCTCCATGCCATAGCCAAAGATGCCGTGTTCGACTCGCTGGCGCAGGGCGCGCAGCACCGGCTCTGGTGAGATGAAGTCGGTATCCGCGACCCAGAGGGGTAAGACGTCCTCGCCATAGTAGTGCCACTTGCCGCTGTCGGATTGGGTGCGGTCTATCACCGCGTCGAAATTGTAGCGCATAGGTTGCTCCCGATGGGTTTAGCGTCCGCGCGCTTCGGCGCGCTGGACGATGTGGCGCAGCCGGCCGGCTACGTCGGCCGGCAATGGCTCGACCTGATGCTCGGCCAGGATGCGGGTGACTTTTTCGGCGGCGCGCTCGGCCAGGGTCTTGCCGCCGCGCGCTTCCCAGACCTCGAACGTGCTGCGATCCAGCAAGTTGGGATAGAAGCGCTCTTTGTAGTGGCGCGTGGTGTGCGGATGATCCAGGAATTGCCCGTCCGGGCCGATCTCATGGATGACGTCCAGGGCCAGGGTCTCGTCGCTGATCTCGACCGGCGCGGCGTAGTGGCGAATCCAGCTCAGCAGATCGTCGCACAGGGCGAGCTGGGCCAGGGAAAAGGTCAGGCCGGCTTCCAGGTAGACCACGTCGTGGATGATGTTGCCGCCGCCCAGGGTATTGGTCAGCAGCGACATGGCGGCCTCGGCGGCGGCTTGCTGATCCACGCACTTGGAGTCGGACGCGCCGGCCAGGCTGAACATCGGCAGGTCATAGTAGTGCCCCAGCGCTTGCGTGTAGACGCTCTCCAGGGGATCGCAATAGTGTCCGACCATGGTATGCATGTCCATGATCGAGCCGCTCCAGCCGGGCAGGATGTAGGGCGCGCCTTCACGCTGCAATTGGGATAGCACCAGGCCGACCAGGACGCCGGCGTTCACCAGCGCCATTTCGCCGGCGACCGTGACCGGGCCGGTCACGCCGCCGAGGACGACGGGGATATAGGTGGTTGGCAGGCCGCGCTCGGCCAGGAAGAGGAGCTTGTCCATGGCTTCGGCGTTGTGGCGCAGGCCGGTGGTGACGTTGATGTAGCAGGCGATGAGGGGGTTGCGGCGCAGGGCATCGGCCCCGCCGGCCACTGCTTCAGCCATCTCGACGGCATCGGTGCAGCCGGGCATGTCGTAGGTCACGAAGACTATCGGCTTGGCCGAGTAGGTGAGCATGGCTTCCATCTGATGCCGGTCGCAGACGGCCGTATTTACATCGGTAGGCAAGACCATGGACATCACGAAGTCAATGTTGGGCAGGGCGTCGCACAGAGTGACGCCGTCGCGCACGTCTTGTAGCGTCGGCTTGCGGCGCGCCCCGTCGCGGTGGTCAATGATGTTGAGGGTATCCGAGCCGGGGCCGTAGAAGCAGCGGTGGCCTTCGACCGGCATGACGCGCCGGCCGTGGCGGTCGCATAGGACGATGCGCCTGGGCGCGGTGGTGAAGGCGCGCTCGACCATGCCGTTGGGGAAGCGCGCCAGATTGCCTTCCGCGATGTCGGCGCCGCCCTTGCGCGCCAGGTCAATGGCGGCCTGGCTGTGCAGACGCACGCCGGTGCGCTCCAGGATTTCCAGGGATGCCGAGTGGAGCTGCCGGCACTGGCCGGCGCTGAGAGTCGAGAAGAAGACGCCTTGCAGCGCTCGCTGGTTGACGGTGATGGGAGGTTGGGAAGACATGGGGCTGAAGCTCCTCCGCACGGCTGAGTGAAAAAGGGCGACGAGGGTTTTCGCACGCGAAAACCCTCGTCTGAGGCGAAGATCAAACGGCGGGCCGGGGCGATGCGCCGACCCGGGCCGGGAAGTGGCATGCCGTCATGTGTTCCGGGTTGGTGACGGAGCGCAGCGCAGGCGCTTCCTGGGCGCAGCGCGCTTCGGCGTAGCGGCAGCGCGGGTGGAAGGGGCAGCCGGCCGGCGGGTGGCGCGGGCTGGGGATTTCGCCCTGCAGGATGATGCGCTTGCGCGACTCGCGCAGGTGCGGATCGGGCACGGCGATGGCTGACATCAGGGCCTCGGTGTAGGGGTGCTGCGTATGCTCGAAGATGTCATCCGTTGGGGCCAGCTCGACGATTTTGCCCAGGTACATGACCGCGACGCGGTCAGCGATGAAGCTGATGACGTTCAGGTTATGCGTGATGATGATGTACGTAAGGTTGAGGCGGTCGCGCAGGTCTTTGAGCAGGTTCAATACTCCGGCGGCCACGGAGACATCCAGGCCGGAGGTTGGCTCGTCGGCGACCAGGAGGTCCGGGTTCAGCGCCAGGGCGCGGGCGATGCCGACGCGCCGCGCCTGGCCGCCAGAGAGTTGGTGCGGGTATTTGTCGGCCTGCTCGGCCGCCAGGCCGACGGTTGCCAGTAGCTCGACCACTTTCGCTTGGGGATCGCTCACCGGCTCCCGGTGGATGTGGAACGGCTCCAGCAAAATGGACGATGCCTTCATGCGTGGGCTGAGGCTGGACGTCGGGTCCTGGAAGATCATTTGCATGCGCGCCCGCATGGGGCGAATCTTGGATTGGGCCAGGCGGGTAATGTCAATGCCATCCACCACGACGTCGCCGCTGGTGGGGCGCTCCAGGCGCAAGATGACGCGGCCCAGCGTCGTCTTGCCGGAGCCTGATTCGCCGACCAGGGCCAGGGTCTCGCCGCCCTTCACGGTGATGGTGACGCCATCCACGGCCTGCACGCGGCCCATCTTGCGTCGGATGAGCTGATCCACGATGCCGGGGCGATCATAGAAGTACATGCACAGGTCGCGCGTTTGGACGACCTTCTGCATCGGCAAGCCGGCGAGGCGCTCCGCGTACTCGGGGTTCTGGGCCGGCGCCGGCGCGTCGGTCGGCGGCTGCGCCGGCGCATCGGGTTGATAGATGGAATCGAGGCTGTGACACAAGATGCGCTGCTCGCCGGCCTGCAAGACCTTCGGCTCGACGCTGAAGCATCGCTCGGTGGCGAAGGCGCAGCGCGGCGCGAATTTGCAGCCGGCGGGCAGCTCGCGCAGGCTGGGCACCCGGCCGGGAATCGTAGTCAGACGCGCTACCCGGTGGCCGCGCGAGGGATGCGAGCGCAGCAGGGCGCGGGTGTAGGGGTGCTTGGGGCTGTCGAAGACGCTGAAGACGTCGCCGGCTTCCACCACGTTGCCGGCATACATCACCACCACCTGGTCGCATAACTGGGCCACCACGCCCAGGTCATGGGTGATGTACAGGATGGACGTGCCTAGCTCGTCGCGCAGGCCGCGGATCAGGTCCACGATCTGCGCTTCCAGGGTGACATCCAGGGCCGAGGTCGGCTCGTCGGCGATGAGCAGCGCCGGGTTGGACATCAGGGCGCTGGCGATCATGATGCGCTGGCGCATGCCGCCGGAGAACTGGTGCGGGTATTCTTTGATGCGCCGTTCCGCATCGGGGATGCCGACGCGTTCCAGCATTTGCAGGGCGCGCTGGCGCAGTTGCGCGTCGTTGCTCTGCGGATTGTGCGCCTTGAGCGCATCGAGCATCTGCGTCTCTACGCTGAAGACCGGGTTGAGGCTGGTCATGGGATCCTGGAAGATCATGGAAATCTGCGTGCCGCGCAGATCGCGCATTTGGTCTTCGCTCAACTGGCGCAGGTCCTGGCCTTTGAAGAGGAGCTGGCCGGCGCTGATCTCGCCGTTGGGCGGCAGGAGGCGCAGCAGCGCCGTGGCGACGGTGCTCTTGCCGCAGCCGGATTCGCCCACGATGCCGACGATCTGCCGCTCGCCGACGGTGAAATCTACGTCGCGGATGGCGGTGAGGACGCCATCGCGGGTGTGGTATTTGATTCCGAGGCCCTTGACATCCAGTACTGCGGTCATCACGCCCTCCTCGTGCCGATGAGCCGAGGATCGAGCACATCGCGCAGCGCTTCGCCGAACAGGGTGAATCCCAGGGTGACGACGATCAGGGTGATGCCGGCCCAGGTGATCGGCCAGGGCGACTCGAAGATGTTCTCGAAGCCGTTCGCCAGGATGACGCCCCAGGAGGGGGTTGGCGGGCGCACGCCCAGGCCGAGGAAGGAGAGGCCGGCTTCCACGGTGATGACCACCGGCAGATCCATGGCGGCCAGAATCAGGAGCGGCGCCAGGATGTTGGGCAGGATGTGTCGCAGCAAGACGCGCCAACTGGATGCGCCCAGAGATTGCTCGGCCTGGACATAGACGTTCTGGCGCACCGAAAGGACCTGGGCGCGGGCCACACGGGCATAGCCGGGGATCCAGGCGAAACCGATCACCAGGACTTCATTGGTCAGCGATTGGCCCAACAGGGCCAGGATGGCCAGGGCCAGGACGATGGCGGGGAAGGCTTTGATCGAGTCCATGAGGACGACGATGGCGTCGTCTACGATGCCGCCCAGGTAGCCGGCCAGAAGGCCCAACAGGATGCCGCCGGTAAGGGCGATGCCGACGGCCGGCAAGGCGACGGCCACGGCGATGCGCGAGCCGAAGACGATGCGGGCGAAGAGATCGCGTCCCAGGTGATCGGTGCCCAGCAAGTAGTCGCGCGACGGGCCTTCCAGCATGCGGGAGATGTTCTGTTTCTCATAGCCGATTGGCGCAACCAGGGGCGCGAAGACGACCATGATGACGAAGCCCAGGATGACCAGGAAGCCCAGAATGCCCAGGGGCCGGCGCAACACTTCGCCCAGCACCGGGATGCGGTTGAGAAACCTCTGGAGCCAGTTGGTGCGTTTGACGGCAAATTCCATGTAATGTGTGCCTCGCAGGATCAGCCTTGCGCCCGACCCAACTGGATGCGCGGATCCAGATAGGTGTAGGCAATGTCGGCCAACAGGTTTGCCAGGATGAAGAGGATGGCGATGGTCACGACGCCGGCGCGCACGATCGGATAGTTCCGGGTGGCGATGCCGTTATAGATGAAAGTGCCCATGCCGGGCCGGCTGAAGATGATTTCCACAAAGACGGCGCCGCCCATCAGGTTGCCGATGCCGACGCCCAGCACGGCGACGGTCGGGATCAGGGCGTTCTTGAGCGCGTACTTGTAGCGCACGAGTTGCTCGCGCAGGCCGGCGGCGCGCGCGGCGCGGATGTACGGCTCGTTGAGGATTTCGAGCAGGCTGGCCCGCACCAGTCGCGCCAGATAGCCGATCCAGGTGATCGCCAGGGCGACGGCCGGGAGGACGAGGTGTTTCACATAATCCGCGAAATTGGCCGTGTCGCCGACGCCCATGGCCGGCATCACGTGCAATTTCACGGCGAAAATCAGGAGCAAGAAGAGTCCGCCGACATAGGACGGAATGGTGATGAAAGAAATGGAAATGATCGCCAGGATATTGTCGAGCAGCGAGTCGGGGTGCGTGGCCGAATAGACGCCGAGGGGGATGCCGAGGAGCACTGCCAGGCTCAGAGAGGCCCAGGCCAGCACCAACGTGTGCGGCAGGTTCGCCAGGACGAGGCGCTCGATCGGTTGGCCGGTGAAGATATCTACCCCGAATGTGCCGTGTAGGACGTTCCAGACAAAGCGCGCCACCTGGACGTAGACCGGTTTGTCGAGGTCCATGCGCTGGCGAATGGAGGCGATGAGTTCGGGCGTGGCGCGATTGCCCAGGAGGGTGGTAGCCGCATCGCCAGGCACGATGTGGACGAGCACGGAGAGAAAAATCAGCACGACCAGGAGGACGAGCAGGGTCATCAGCACACGCTTCAAGATGTAGTTGAGCACTTCGCTCCTCGACCTCTTTCTGCAGGTGTAGCGGTAGGGGAAATGGTCGCCGGCAAAAGCCGCACAAGACACAGCCGGGGCCGGCGCGCCGGCCCCGGGCATGTTCAGCATTGGGCATGGGCGGGCGGGAGCGGCACGGCCGCTCCCGCCGGATGCGCCAGACTATGCCGGCGTGAAGTAGACGGCCTGCGGATAGCCGTGCGGCGTGGTCGCCGGCTTCACGGTCTTCGGGTTGTAGGCGTAGCTGTAAACGCCGTGGGTGATCCAGATGGCGTGGCAGTCCTTGTCCCAAACCTGCTGCATCTGGATGTAGATCTTCTCGCGCTCTTTGTCGTCTGTGGTGGTGACGCCCTTCTTGCCCAGGTCGTCGTATTCCTTGTTGCACCAGCGCTGGGCGTTCCAGATGCCGACCTGTTCGCAGGTGAACCACATGGTCGCCCACGAGGGATCGGGCTGGAGCGAGAAGTTGCCGCCGTACAGCTCGATGTCCTTGCCCTTTTCGCTGCCGATGATGCCCCAGTAGGTGCTGGAGTCCATGGCGTCAATGGTCAGGTTGATGCCGACTTCCTTGAGGTTCTGCTGCGCGATCTCGGCCCACGTCTTGTATTCGGTGGTGTCCTGAATCATCAGCTTCAGATCAAGGGTGGTGATGTTGGCTTTGGCCAGGAATTCTTTGGCCTTGGCGACATCGCGCTTGTACTTCGGCGCGTCAGCCCAGTAACCCAGGAGGCCGGGCGGGATCATCGCGTATTCGACGTCGGCCTTGCCCTTGTAGGCGGCCTTGACGATGCTCTCGACGTCAATGCCGTAGCGCACGGCCTGGCGCACGTTGATGTCTTTGAGCTTGGCATGCTCGACGTTCAGGCCGATCCAGCGGTAGCGCAGGGCCGGCTTGACGATCAACTTGAGCGTCTGACTGGCC
>CAIQJD010000356.1 GCA_903872005.1 uncultured bacterium
AGCATCTACCTGCACTGCGACCCGACCGCCAGCCATTACCTGAAGGTGGTGATGGACACGGTATTTGGCAAGGAGCACTTTCGCAACGAGATTGTCTGGAAGAGGCAGTCGGCGCACAGCGACGCCAAGACGAAATTCCCAGACGTGGCCGACATCATCCTGTTCTACGTCAAGTCCGACAAGGCCCAGTTTCAGCCTCAGTACGGGGAACATGACCCGGAATACCTGAAGCGGTTCTACCGGTTCGATGATGGAGATGGCCGCGGCCCATACCAACTGGACAACATGGCAAGCCCTAACCCCCGCCCCAACATGATGTATGAATGGATGGGGTTCCGCTATCCAGACAAAGGCTGGCGGTACCAGACCGAGACAATGCAAAGATTGCACGACGATGGGCGCATCTGGTACCCTCGCTACGACGATGGCAGGCTGGACACGTCGAGACGGCCACGGCTCAAGAGATATCTGCGTGAGCAAGAGGGCTCCATATTCACAAACATCTGGACAGATATCCAACCTCTTCACGCAGTCTCGGCAGAACGCCTCGGTTACCCGACGCAGAAGCCCCTGGCGCTCCTGGAGCGCATCATCGCCGCCTCGTCCAACCCCGGCGACCTGGTCCTCGACCCCTTCTGCGGCTGTGGGACGACCGTCTGCGCCGCGCAGAAGCTCGGCCGGCGCTGGATCGGCATTGACATCACCCATCTGGCTATCGCCCTCATGCGTAACCGCCTCAATGATATGTTCGGCGAGGCGGCCCAATACACCGTTGTCGGGCAGCCGGCCGACCTCGCCAGCGCCCAGGCCCTCGCCTTGCAGGACCGGCATGGCTTCGAGACCTGGGCCGTGAGCCTGCTGAAAGCCCAGTTGGCGCAAGAGAAGAAGGGCGCCGACCGCGGCATGGATGGCCTGCTCTTCATTAAGGACGAGGCGCGCGTGCCGGCCAAAAAAGTGATCATCCAGGTCAAGAGCGGCCATGTCCAGTCCAGCTACATCCGCGATCTGGCCCATGTGGTCGAGCGCGAGAAGGCGGTGATGGGCTTCCTCATCAGCCTGGAGCAGCCATCGAAGCCGATGTTGACCGAGGCGCTGACGGCCGGCTACTACCACTCGCCGGGCTGGAACCGCGACTACCCCAAGATTCAGATTCGCACCATCGAGCAGCTCCTCGCCGGCCAATGGTTCGACTTCCCGCAAGCCAACGTGACCCTCTCCCAGGCCGAACGCGTCAAGGCCCAGGCCCGCCAGGACGATATGTTCGATGCGTAGGGGCAGCCCTTGTGGCTGCCCTCTGCTGGCCGGCTACAGGGGCGGCCATGAAGGCCGCCCGTACCGGCCCTGGCGCACCCTACGCACACATTACACCGAAAGGACACCCATGTCTCTCACCGCCTTCATCCGACGCATGCCCAAAGTGGAGCTGCACGTCCACCTGGAAGGCTCCATTCAACCCGCAACGCTCCTGGCCCTGGCCGGCCGCAACGGCGTGGCCCTGCCGGCCGCGACCGTCGCCGAACTGCGCGCCTGGTATCAGTTCCGCGACTTCCCCCATTTCATCGAAGTCTACCTGGCGATCTGCGCCTGCATCCGCACGCCGGCCGACCTGGAGCTGATCGCCGAGGAGTTCCTGCGCGACCGCGCCGAGCAGAACATCCGCTACAGCGAAGTCATCTTCACGCCCTACACCCACTACCCGCACATCCCGTTTCAGGAGCAGTTGGCAGCGTTGAACCGCGCCGGCGCGGCAGCCCGGGCGCGCTGGGGCGTCGAGATGCGCCTGGCTCCCGACATCTCGCGCGGCGTGCGGCCGGTCGAGCACGGCCTGCAGGTGGCCGATTGGGCCATCGAGGGACAATCGGCCGGCGTGATCGGCCTGGGCCTCGGCGGGCCGGAGATCGGCCATCCGCCGGAGCTGTTCCGCGCCGCCTTCGACCGCGCCCGCGCCGCCGGCCTGGCCAGCCTGCCCCATGCCGGCGAGACCGATGGGCCGGCCAGCATCTGGGGCGCGCTACGGGCGCTGGGGGCCGACCGCATCGGCCACGGCGTGCGCTGTCGAGAAGACCCGGCCCTGGTCGCCCATCTGCGCGAGCGACGCATCCCGCTGGACGTCAGCCCGGGCAGCAATGTCTGCCTGGGCGTGGCGCGCTCGCTGGCCGAGCATCCGCTGCCGGCCTTGCTCGACGCCGGCCTGTGGGTCACGTTGAACTCCGACGATCCGTGCCTGTTCAACACGACTCTCACCGACGAGTATCTGCGCTGCGCCGCGTCCTTCGGTTGGGACGTCGCCGCGGTGGAGCAGATGGGCCAGATCGG
>CAIQJD010000357.1 GCA_903872005.1 uncultured bacterium
CGATCCAGCAGCGGAGGTGGGATGGTGGCTGTGGTATTGGCCGTGGTGATAAACATGACATTGGAGAGATCGTAAGGCAGCTCGAGATAATGATCGGAGAAAGCGTGGTTCTGTTCAGGATCCAGCACCTCCAACAGGGCTGACGCCGGGTCGCCGCGAAAATCCATACCGAGCTTATCGATCTCATCCAGCATAAATAATGGATTGCACGTCCCGGCGCGGCGCATGGTCTGCAGCACCCGGCCGGGCAGCGCGCCGATGTATGTTCGCCGGTGACCGCGGATCTCTGCCTCATCGCGCACGCCGCCCAGGGACAGGCGGACAAACTTGCGTCCCAGCGCCTCGGCAATCGAGCGTCCCAGGGAGGTCTTGCCAGTGCCGGGTGGTCCGATGAAGCACAGGATTGGCTGGCGCAGGCGCTTCGGGCCGAGGCTGCGTACGGCGATATATTCCAGGATGCGCTCCTTGGCGCGCGGCAGGCCGTAATGCCCCTCTTCCAGGACGCGCTCGGCGTTGGCGACATCCATGTTGTCCACCGATTCATCGCCCCAGGGGAGGTCAATCAGCCAGTCGAGATAGGTGCGGATGATGCTGACTTCGGGCGCGGCGCTGGGCATGGCTGCCAGCCGCTCCAATTCTTTCTCTGCTCGCACGCGCACTTCGTCGGGCATCTTGGATTCGGCGATCTTCTTGGCCAGCTCCGACGTTTCCTGTTGCTGTGAGTCCAGCTCGCCCAGCTCGGTCTGGATGACTTTCATCTGCTCGCGCAGGAAGTACTCGCGCTGCGAGCGATCTAGCTCCTTCTGCACTTCGCTGTGGATCTTATTCTCCAGCTCCAGGACATCCAGTTCTTTTGCCAGCAAGACGCTGAGGCGCTGCAGGCGCTCGGCCGGGTTGATCTCTTCCAGGATGCTCTGGCGCGTCTCCAGGTCGAGGTTGATCATGGAAGCGACCAGATCGGCCAGCCATCCCGGCTCGTCCACGTTCATGGCCGCGACATAGGCGTCGTCGGGCAACGAGGGGCTGAGCTGGACGACCTTCTCGAAGAGGGCCAGGACGGCGCGCGTGAGGGCTTCGTTGGCGACGCCGGCGGCCGGCGGCTCGCTGATCGGCGCGACGCGCACGCGGATGTAAGGCTCCGATTGCAGCAGATCCACGAGGCGCACGCGGCGCTGTCCCTGGCCCAGGACGCTGGTCGTCCCGTCGGGCATCCGCAGGGTGCGGCCAATGACCATTTCGGCGCCGATGGTATAGAGGTCGCTGAATTCGGGGTCTTCCAGTTCCGGGTCGCGCTGGGTCGCCACAAAGACGACGTTCTCGTTGGCGACGGCGGCTTCCAGGGCGCGCAAGGAGCGGTCACGGCCCACGAAGAGGGGCGCGACCATGTGCGGGAAGATCACGGTATCCCGCATCGGGATGAGTGGGCCTTCGAGCAGTTCGGTCTCATCGCCCAGCAGATCGCTGAGCGCGGCGTCGGAATCGGCTTTACGGCCGCGCTTGGTGGTGCGCCGGCGCGGCTTCGGCTCCTGGGCGAAGGGCGTGGCGTCGCCGAGGATGTCCGGGTCTTCGAGAGTGTCCCATTCGGGTCGGGTCTTCTTGGTCATATATCACAATCTAGCGCCGGGCCAGGCCGGCGACTTACATAGATGAAGATACGCAATGCATGTACCCTTCATTCTACACGAGGCGCGCCAAAACGCCAAATGCTCCCCCCGCCGGCGGTTTTCGTGGTATAATAGCGTGGTGAGAGGCGCGTTTCTGTTCCCCATCACATCTCAGGCGCCGGCGACTTTGTGTGGCCGGCCGACGCGGAGCGATGGACGTCGAAAGTTCTCACTTGCAGGAGGCATTGGGTGATCAACGGGTTTTTCCGCCCCACAAGTCCGAACTCGCGCTTGCTGCTGCGGGTGGTCGTTCTGTTGCTTGTGGCCCTGGGTACATTCTTGTTGGCAATTCAGGTCAGCCAGGGAGATAGACCAATCTGGAGCGTGGAAATAGCTGACCCTGATGTTGGTTGGAATGGAGGGTATCTTCAGAGCAAAGCCCTGGACCTTGATCAGAACGGTATGCCCCACATCGCCTATTTCGATGACACCAATGATGATCTGATTTAGCGGAATGTAATTGACGCAGAAACGCCAGACGAAGTCGTCAATATTGCGGACACGCTCCTGATGCGGCTTCGGTGCGAGTAACGCCTTGAACAGCCATGGCCCGTCGTGTATTTGCCTAATCTGTCCCATTTTCGCGAGTGCGGCGATGCTCTTTTCCATAATAGGGATCTCACGAGGTCCGTATCGTATATTCTTCATGGCGATAGGGGTGGCGGTACCAGTGTCGATGATGCACTGGTAGTGCTTGACAGGGACAAAGGTGCCACGATCGTCAAAAACACACCAATATTTTTTAATCAAAGCCGTTACTCGATCGCGTTGCGCAGGTTCCAAATGGGAGAGGTCCAGGTCCTTTGCAAGTTGGGGTCCGTCGCGATCCTCGGAAAAGGTGAA
>CAIQJD010000358.1 GCA_903872005.1 uncultured bacterium
CTGTCGTGGAACGGTACGGGCTGGAACAGATCTTGCCCGCCCCCGTGGTGGCACACCTGGCCGCGGGCCTGGCCGGCGAACTGCCCGACACGCCCAAAGCCGGCGATCCCCTCTTCGGGCGCGTCCAGAACGTCATCATCGGCGATAACGCCATTGCCGCAGCGGCGGCCGCAGCCCGCGCCGAAACGCTCGGCTTCCACAGCCTGATCCTCTCCACGTTCATTGAGGGCGAGGCGCGTGAAGTGGGGCGCGTGGCGGCCGGCATCCTCAAGGAGCTGGTCAGCTATGGCCGGCCGCTGCCCCGGCCGGCGTGTTTGATCTGGGGCGGCGAGACGACGGTCACGCTGCGGGGCCAGGGCAAGGGTGGGCGCAACCAGGAGCTGGCCCTGGCGACGGCCCTGGCCCTGGAAGGCTGGGACGATGTGGCCCTGGCGGCCCTGGCGACCGATGGCAGCGACGGCCCCACGGACGCCGCCGGCGCGTTGGCCCTGGGAGACAGCGCGGCGCGCGCCCGCCGGCTGGGCCTCGACCCCCGGCGCGCGCTGCAAGAGAATGACGCCTATCCGCTCTTCGCCGGCCTGGGCGACCTGCTCATGACTGGCCCGACCAACACCAACGTCAACGATCTGGCCTTCTTGTTGGCCTTCTGATGTCGCCCATTTGTCGGCTTGTGTGCGGCGCGCGGTCAGGCATGCGCCGCGCCGGCGCGCGACAATGATAGTAGACAGGAAAGCTACATTTCAGGAGGCAAATATGCGACGCATCAGCGTGTGGCTTCTGCTGCTCACGGCCCTGTGGCTGGCTGTGCCGGCCGCCGCCGGCGCAACGGCGCCCAGGTCCTTCGTGTGGGAGCGCCTGACGATGGATGTGGAAGTGCTGGCGGATGGCCGGCTGCATGTCACCGAAACCCTCACCCTGCGCTACACAGGCGGCCCCTTCACCTTTGTCAAGCGCAATCTCGCCAGCGCCAATCTGGACGGCATCACGGGCATCGCGGTGAGCGATGCGGCCCAGCCCTACCAGCAGGTCAGCCAGCGCGATAGCCGGACGCCCTACACGTTCAGCGTATTCATCGAAGATGGCGTGAAGACGGTGCGCTGGGTCTATCCCCCGACCAGCAACGCGTCGCGGACGTTCACCCTGAGCTATACGGTGATCGGCGCGGTGGGGCGCTATCCGGCCGACGAGCGGCTGGTCTGGCCCATCGTCTTCCCGGCGCGCGCCGAGGTGGTCGAGATGGCGATTGGGCGCATCCGGCTGCCGGCCGGCGCGCCGGCGGCCCAGGTTCGCGCCAATATGCCCGATTTCCAGGGTGAGTTGACGCTAGAGGACGGCGTGATACGGGTCGCCGCCGCCAATATCCCCCCCAAGCAGAAATTGACCCTCGTCGTCTTCTTGCCGGCCGGCGCGACCAGCGGCGAGACGCCGGCCTGGCAACTGGCGGCCGAGCGCCAGGAAGCGTACGATGCTACGGTCCGGCCGAACGTGAATCTGGGGCTGGGCGTGGCGAGCGGGCTGGTCGTGGCGGCCCTGGCCGTGGGGCTGCGCGCCTGGCGGCGGCGTTGGCGCGACCCAGCCCCGGCCGGCGGCGTCCTTGCCGCGCCGGGTGAGCCGCCCGAAGATTGGCCGCCGGCTCTGGCGACGCATCTGACCGATGTAGGGGACATCGGCGCGCCGGCCGCTTTCAGCGCGACGCTCTTCGACCTGGCCCGACGCGGCTACCTGGCGTTGGTCGAGAAGAAGGGCGGCCTCTTCGGACGCTCGCGTGTGGTCTATGTCACGCGGACGCAGCCGCCGGCCGACGTCGCAACGCCCCTGACCGACTTTGAGGCCGAGACGCTGGATCTGCTCTTTGGCGCAGAGGACGAGGTAGAATTGAGCAAACGCGCCACAGAGATTACGAAGGGCCTGCCGCGACTCAAGAAGATCTATCAGCAACTCCTGGTCGAGCGCGGGTACCTGGATGAGCGCCGGCTGCGGGCGAAGAACGCCGGCGTTGTGTGGAGCATCATCGTGTTTGTCGTCAGCATGGTCCTCGCCATTGTGGCGATTATCCTCGGAGCGCGCATCAGTGGGTGGCTGCCGGCGATTCCCGGCGCGCTCTTTGTCGCCAGCCTGGTCTGGCTGATCATGGCGCTGGAGATGCGCGGCGTGACGCCGGCCGGCGCCGGGCCGTTGGCGGAATGGCGCGCCTTCGGCCGGTACTTGAAGCGCCTGCGCCCGGAGCGCGCGCCGCTGGGCCAGTTCGAGCGCCTGCTGCCGTATGTCGCCGGCCTGGCTTCGGTGAGTCGCTTCGTCAAGGTCTTCAAGCGCAGCAATGAGCCGCTGCCGGCCTGGTATCACCCCCTGGCCGAAGGCAGCGCCGGCGACGCCTGGGCCGGGGTCAGCTCCGGGCTGCTGTTACGCGATTTCAGCGATGGCTTCGCGTCAGCGGCCATCGTCGTCGCCGCATCCAGCGGGGCCAGCTCGGGCGCGGCCGGCGGAGCCGGCGGGGGCGCGGGCGGCGGCAGCGCCGGCTGAATTTTCGAATTGACATTCCCGGCCGGCCGTGCTACGCTATACCCGTCCTGCGTGACGCCACTCGCGACGGCCCCGGCCGCCGCATCCGAAAGGAGTTCATTGCACTCATGGAAAAGATCCGCGTCGTCCAATATGGGCTTGGCCCCATCGGTTGCGAGTTCGTGCGCCAGATGAGCGCCCGCGCCGGCCTGGATATCGTCGGCGGCATTGATATTGACCCGACCAAGGTCGGCAAGGATGTGGGCGAGGTGGCCGGCGTGGGGCGGGCGCTGGGTTGCGCCGTCAGCGCCGACGCCGCCGGCGTGCTGATCTCGACCCGCCCGGATATCGTTATCCACACCACGTCTTCGTCGCTGGCGGCCATCCGTGGCCAATTGGAGCAGATCATCACCGCCGGCGCGGACATCATCACCACCTGCGAGGAAGCGGCCTATCCCCGGCTGCAAAACCCGACCCTGGCCGGCGAATTGGACGCCCTGGCCGGCGAATATGGCGTCACGATCCTGGGGACTGGCATCAACCCTGGCTATGCCATGGACGCCATCGCCGTGGCGTTAAGCGCGCCGTGCCGCTCTGTGGAGAAGGTCTCCGTGCATCGGGTGGTGGACGCCAGCTCGCGCCGGCTGCCGTTGCAGCGCAAGATCGGCGGCGGCCTGACTCTGGACGAATTCGACGCCAAGAAAGCGGCCAAGACCATCCGGCACGTCGGCCTCCCCGAATCGGTGGCCCTGATCGCCGAGGCGATGGGCTGGACGCTGGACAAGATTGACGAGACGCTGGAGCCGGTGGTGGCCGAGACGGCGGTAGATACCCAGTTCTTGCATATTGCCGCCGGCCAGGTGGCCGGCATCCATCAGGTGGGCATCGGTTGGGTGGGCGGCGTGGCGCGCATCGTCCTGGTGTTGGATATGTTCGTGGGCGCGCAGGAACCCGGCGAATACATCACGCTGGAAGGCACGGATCGCATCGAGACGGCCATCAAAGGCATTCATGGCGACAAGGCGACAGCCGCCGTTTCCATCAATGCCATCCCGCAAGTTCTGGCGGCGCGCGCCGGCTTCCTGACCTTCCTCGATCTGCCGCCGGCGCACTTCTGGCAGCCGCGCTGAAACAGAGGGATAGTCATGACCGAGCTGATGGTTTACCTGAACGGCCGGCTCGTCCCGGATAGCCAGGCGACGATCTCCGTGCACGATTCTGGCTTTACCCTGGGCGACTGCATCTACGAGGCAGCGCGCACATTCAATGGCGTCCCTTTCAAGCTGGACGCCCATTTCGACCGGCTCTTCCGCTCGCTCCAGTATGCGCGCATCGAGCTGGGAATGAGCCGGGAAGAACTGGCCGCTGCTACGCAGCGCGTCATCGAGGCCAACCGACCCTTGCTGCCCGATGACTTCTGGATGTACTTCTACGTGACGCGCGGCATCTACACCTATCGCCACTATATGCCCACGCCGGTCTCGGAGCGGCCGCCCACGGTGGTCATCTTCACCAAGCCGTTGGAGTTTGCCGCGTTCGCCGTGGGGTACGAGCATGGCGTGCATGCGGTGACGCCGCCGACGCGGCGCACGCCGGCGCAGTGCCTCGACCCCAAAATCAAGAGCACCTCGCGTCTGAATCTGGTGTTGTGCGAGATCGAGGCCAAGCTGGTGGACCCGGCGGCCTGGTCCATGATCCTGGACATCCAGGGCAACATCGCCGAGAACAAGAGCGGCAATGTCTTCCTCATCAAAGATGGCGCGCTCTATACGCCGCGCACCGATAGCATCTTGAGCGGCGTCACGCGGGCGACCATCTTCGAGCTGGCCGGCCGGCTGGGGTTGCCCTGTCACGAGACAGAGCTGCAGCCCTACCACGCCGTCACGGCCGACGAAGCCTTCTTCACCGCGTCGAGTTACTGTATCATGCCGATCATCAAGGTGAACGGGGTGACATTGGGGGATGGTCGGCCCGGCCCGTTGACGCGCCGGCTGATGGCCGCCTGGGGCGAGCTGGTGGGGGTAGATTTCGTGGCGCACGCGCGGAAGTTTCTGCGCTGAAGACTAATGTGACAATGCGGCGTCCAGTTGAATCAGTCGGCCGATCTCGCGATAGAACTTGCGAAACGAGGCAGACGATAGCAGATC
>CAIQJD010000359.1 GCA_903872005.1 uncultured bacterium
ATGGCCGGCGTCCCCACCCTGTGGGTGCCCGGCTCCGACCATGCCGGCATCGCCACGCAGAACGTCGTCGAGCGCGCCCTGGCGAAACAGGGATTGACGCGCCACGACCTGGGCCGCGAGAAGTTCATCGGGCGGGTCTGGGAATGGAAGCATGATCACGGCAATACCATCACCATCCAGCACCGCCGGCTGGGCGTCTCCTGCGACTGGGAGCGCGAGCGATTCACGATGGATGCGGGGCTATCGCGCGCCGTGCGCGAAGCCTTCGTGCGCCTCTACCAGAAGGGGCTGATCTATCGCGGCGCGTACCTGGTGAACTGGTGCCCGCGCTGCGAGACGGCCATCTCCGACCTGGAAGTGGTGCACGAGGACGAAGCGGCGCACCTCTGGTACGTGCGCTACCCGTTGGAGCCGGCCGCGGACGGCGCGCCGGCCGAGTACATCACCGTGGCGACGACGCGCCCCGAAACGATCCTGGGCGATACGGCCGTCGCCGTCCATCCCGAAGACGAGCGCTATCGAGAGATGGTCGGGCGCATGGCGATCCTGCCGGTGATCGGCCGGCGCATCCCCATCATCGCCGACGATGTGGTGGACAAGACCTTCGGCACCGGCGCGGTGAAGGTCACGCCGGCGCATGATCCCACTGACTATGAGATGGGGCTGCGCCACCGCCTGCCCCAGATCACCGTGATGACCGACAACGGCAAGATGAATGCGGAAGCCGGCCCCTACGCCGGCCAGGATCGCTATCAATGTCGCAAGAATCTGGTGGCCGACCTGGAGAAGCAAGGGCTGCTCGTCAAGATCGAGGGCCACACCCATGCGTTGGGCCATTGCCAGCGTTGTAGCACGGTGGTGGAGCCGCGCATCTCAACCCAGTGGTTTGTCAAGATCAAGCCGCTGGCCGAGCCGGCCATCGCCGCAGTGCGCGACGGGCGCATCCGCATCATCCCGGAGCGTTTCGAGAAGATCTACTACAACTGGATGGAGAATATCCGCGACTGGTGCATCTCGCGGCAGTTGTGGTGGGGCCACGCCATCCCGGTCTGGTATTGCGACGACTGCGGCCACGAGACGGTGGCGACCACCGACCCGACCGCCTGCGAGGCGTGCGGCAGCCACAAGCTGCGCCGCGACCCGGACGTGCTGGACACCTGGTTCTCGTCCGGCCTGTGGCCCTTCTCGACCCTGGGCTGGCCCGATGATACCGCAGACCTGCGGACGTTCTATCCCACGTCGGTGCTGGAGACGGCCTACGACATCCTCTTCTTCTGGGTGGCGCGCATGATCATGTTCGGCCTGGAGATGACCGGCGAGATCCCCTTCGATACGGTCTATCTGCACGGCCTGATCCGCGACCAGTACGGCCGCAAGATGAGCAAGTCGGCCGGCAACGCCATTGACCCGCTCGAAGTGCTGGACATCTACGGGGCCGACGCCCTGCGCTTCACCCTGCTCACCGGCTCCACGCCGGGCAACGACACCAAGCTGGCCCTGGAGCGCGTCGAGGCGAATCGCAACTTCGCCAACAAGATGTGGAATGCAGCGCGCTTCATCGTAACCAATCTGGGCGACCTTTCGGGGGCCGCTACACTGGCCGGCTGGACGGCCGACGATCTGAGCGCCCTCAGCCTGCCGCAGCGTTGGATCATCAGCCGGCTGCACCACCTGACGGCCAGCGTCACGCAGCTTATGGACGACTATCAATTCGGCGAGGCCGGCCGGCAAATCTACGAGTTCCTCTGGTCGGAGTACTGCGATTGGTTCATCGAAGTCTCCAAATCGGACCTGTACGCCGGCGCGCCGGACGCCCAGCATCGCGCCAGGCAGGTCTTGGTGTACGTGCTTGAGCGCACCATGCGGCTGCTGCACCCCTTCATGCCCTTCGTGACCGAAGAGATCTGGCAGCACCTGACCGGCGGCAAGCTGCCCGAAGCCGACGCGCTGATCGTTGCGCCCTGGCCGACGGCCGGCGCGATAGACGATGCCTCCGAAGGGGACATGGCCCTGCTCATCGAGATCGTGCGCGCTATCCGCAATGTGCGCGCCGAATATGATGTGCCGCCGGCCAGGCGCATCGCGGCCGAGATAGTCGCCGGCGATCGGCTGCCCTTGTTCGAGCGCCAGCGCACCCTGCTGACGGAGCAAGCGCGGCTGACCCCGGCCGACCTGCGCCTGGAGCGCGAGCTGGCCGAGAAGCCGGCGCAAGCCGTGACCCTGGTCATTGGCGGCGTGGAAGTCTACATCCCGCTGGCCGGCATGATTGACCTGCAGGCGGAACGGTTGCGTCTGGAGGCGGAGATCGGCCATCTGGAGGCGGAGATCGGCCGCGTGGACAAATTGCTGGGCAACCCCGGCTTCATCGGGAAAGCGCCGGCCGAAGTCGTCGAGCGCGAGCGCAACAAACGCGTAGAACATCTGGAGAATATTGAGAAGCTGCGCCGGCGCCGCCAATCACTGGACTAAGCAGGCGCATAGCGTCGGGTCTCGTAGCATCGCCCCTTGTGGGCGTCCGAGCCTTTCGGACGGGCACAAGGCCCGATGCTACGAGATTCGGCGGGAATCCGCATTTGTCCGCGTTCGTCCGCGTCCAATTCACCGGAACCGCGCCGGCGCCGCCCATCGCTGGACTAGCAACCAGGAAAGACCTTACAGGTCTCTAAGACCCGTGAGGTTTTCGCGTATCCTATTTGCCCCGCAGCCCCGACAGGAGCGCGCCGAAAAGCGCCACGCCCGCGGTGGTCAAGAAGGCCGCGCGCAACCCCAGGAAGAACCCGTCGTTCCGGCCGGCGCTCTGCGCGGCCAGCTCCACGCTGGTGAAGATCGCCGAGCTGATCCCCACGCCCAGCGCCATGCCCACGCTGCGCGCCGTCGCCAGAACGCCGGCGGCCACGCCCTGGCGGTTTTTGGGCGCAGCGCCCATCAACGCATTGTTATTCGGCGAGACGAAGATGCCGACGCCAAAACCGACCACCGCCAGATTCAGGATGATGATCCAGGATGGCGTCGCCGCCCCCAGCGTGGAAAGGCCGGCCAGCGCCAACGCGAGGATCACCATACCGGCCGTCGCCAGGAGTCGCGAGCCGATCTTGTCCGACAGCGTCCCGGAGAGCGGCGCCATGATTGCCATGACCAACGGCTGAGCCGAGAGGAGCAAGCCGGCGTGGTCGGGCGAAAAGCCGCGCGCCTGAATCAGATAGAAGGGCAACAGCAGCATGACGCCATACAGGCAGATGTAGTTCACCACCGCCGAGGCCGTCGCCGCCGAGAAGAGCCAGACCCGGAACAGGCTGAGGTCGAGCATGGGATGGGCGCGCCGGCGCTCGATGACGATGAAGCCGGCCAGGACGAACGACGCCGCGGCCAGGACGCCCAGCGTGGACGCGGATCCCCAACCCCAGTTGCGGCCGCGATTGAGCGCCAGGAGCAGGCCGATCAGGCCGACGAAGAAAGCCAGCGCGCCGGCCGGATCGAAACGCTCGCCGCTGTGGCGCTTCTCCGCGCCGGGGATCATGCGCCACGACAGGAAGAGCGCCAACATGCCAATCGGCACGTTGATGTAGAACACCGAGCGCCAACCCCACAGCGTCGTCAAGAAGCCGCCGATGGTCGGGCCCAGGGAAAGACCCAGATAGGTCATCGTTGCCTGCATGCCCAGGGCCTGGCCGCGCTGCGCGCCGGGGAAGCTGGCCGTCAGGATGGCCGGCCCATTGGACGATAGCATGGCCGCCCCTATGGCCTGAAAGGCGCGCGCCCCAATCAGGAAATAGACGTTGGGCGCTTGCCCGCACAGGGCCGATCCGAGCACGAAGATGACGAACCCGCCCACATAGACCCGCTTGTGGCCGTACAGGTCGCCCAGCCGGCCGAAATTGAGCAGCAGCCCGCTGAGAGACAACAAATAGACCGTCACGACCCACGTGGTGACCGTCAGCTCGCTATGGAACTGACTCGTGATGACCGGCAGCGCCGTATTGACGACGCTGCCGTCCAATGAGGCCATCAGCGCGCCGACGCCGACAGCCAGCAAG
>CAIQJD010000360.1 GCA_903872005.1 uncultured bacterium
CGTCCACGACGAGCGGCTGCGGCTCTACTTCCTCTCCGAAGCGAAGGCGCAGCACGCCGCCCATCTGGCCGGCGCCGGCCGCGTCGCCGTGACCATCCACGAGGACTATCGCGATTGGCGCGTCATCCAGGGCGTGCAGATGCGCGGCGTGGCGCGGCCGGCCGGCGGGGCGCTGGAAACGGCGCGCATCTTGCGGCTCTATCTCGCCAAGTACGCCTTCCTGGAAGCCTTCCTGGAGGGGCCGCGCCGCGCCGGCGAGCTGCTGGGCGAGAAGCTGGGCCAGAGCCAGTTCTACATCATCGAGCCGACCTGGGCGCGCTGGATTGATAACCGCGCCGGCTTCGGCTCGCGGCAGGAAGTGGACCTGCCGGAAAGCGAGGAATCCCATGCATGACGATCAGGCCGCGTTGGAGCGCATCGCCGAACGCGCCCAGGCGCGGGGCAATCCGAGCTTCGTCTGGCGCGCCGGCCAGGAGCGCCGGCTGGAGTTGCTGCAACGCTACGTTCCGTTGGCCGGCCGGCGCATCCTCGATGCCGGCTGCGGCGTCGGCATGTACGTGGCGGCCTTTCAACGCGCCGGCGCGTGCGCCTTCGGGGCGGAGATTGAGCCGGAACGCGCCGGCCGGGCAGCGCTGCTTTCGCCGCGCATCGTCGCCGCCTCGGTGGAGCAGCTCCCCTTCGCCGACAACAGCTTCGACATCGTCTTCTCCCATGAAGTGCTGGAGCATGTGGGCGATGACGCGGCCGCGCTGCGCGAAGCGGCGCGCGTCCTGCGGCCCGGCGGCCAGGCGGCGATCTTCACCCCCAATCGCGGCTATCCCTTCGAGACCCACGGCATCGTCTGGCGCGGGCGCTATTGCTTCGGCAATTACCCGCTGGTGAACTATCTGCCGGCGGCGCTGCGCCGGCGGCTTTGCCCGCATGCCCGCGCCTACACCGCCGGCGAGCTGCGCCGGCTCCTGGCGGCGGCCGGCCTGCGGATCACGGCCCACACGCAGATCTTCCCCGGTTTCGACAACGTGGCGGCGCGCCGGCCCGGCGTCGGCCGGCTCTTGCGCGCCATCCTCTACCGCCTGGAACAGACGCCGCTGCGGGCGCTGGGCCTGTCGCATTTCATCGTGGCCGTCAAAGCTGGGGCGGCCGGCCAAGAATAATAGCCAGATCACATTTTGGGAGGCAATCCATGGAACGCATCGTCTACCTGTACCGGCTCAAAGAGGGCGTCAAGATGGCTGACTTCTGGAAGTGGCAGTTGGAGACCGACCTGCCCACCACGTCAAAGCAGCCCGGCGTGCTGGCATTCCAGACCTACGAAGTGACCGGCTCTGGACAGGGCGACCGGCATTACGACGTCATGGAAGTCGTGGAAGCGGAGAGCTACGCGGCCTGGCTGGAAGTCGGCAAGCAGCCGGCGATGAAGAAGGTGGCCGAGGAGTGGCCGCTCTACTGCGACGGCCAATCGGTGTTCGAGGTGCGCGTCAAGAAGATCGAATAGGGGATTGCATGCAAGTCTTAGTCACCGATCATACCTGGCCCGACACTACGGTCGAGGCCGGCGTCCTGGCGC
>CAIQJD010000361.1 GCA_903872005.1 uncultured bacterium
AAGGGGCCGGCCGCGCTGCCAATGTCGCCGCCGGTCGCATAGATCCCCATCTGCCGGCCGCGCTGCTCCGAGCGGGTCAGATCGCCGGCCTGCGCCACCAACGTCGGCAACAGGATGCCATCGGCGGCCGAAACCAGGATGAAACCAGCGACGATGAATCCCAGAAGTTGATCGCGCGCCAATAGCCCGAACGCGCCCGCGCCAAAGGCGAAGCCCCAGGCGATGATGCGCCAGCGCCCGCGCGGCGAGTCCGAAAGCCGGCCGGCGATGGGGCCGGCCACCACGCCCAACAGCGGCCCCACCCCCAGCAGGATGCCGGCCAGACTGACCACACCCACCGTCAACCCACCCATAGAGACGCTATCGCCATAGCGCGACCGCAGCAACAGGCCGACGGTAGACATGACTACGCCGTTGCCGGCGAAATTGGTCGTCATGTACATGAACGTGGCGGCAAAGAGGCGCGGGTCGAGGGATGTGAAGAAGTCGCGCGCCGAAAGCGCCGGCAAGAAGGTGCGCGGGTGGCTGCCAGCGTGGCCCTGCCATGTCTCTGGCAACCCCAACAGAGCGACGAAGAAGCCGACCAGGGTGACGCAAGCGCCCACCCAGAGCGCCGGCCGAAACCCCAGCGCGTCGGCGAGAAAGCCGCCGGCCAGCGCGGTGGCGGATAGCCCCAGCAGATAGGCGAGCTGGAAGAAACCGGCGATGCGCCCCCGATTGACCGGCGTCGTCAGATCCAACAACATGGACAGGGCGCTCATATTGATGAGCGTCCAGGCCAGCCCCCACATGGCGCGCCCCAACAGGAACGGCCAGAAGCCACGCGCCAGGGCGCACGTCGCCGTGGAGAGCGCGCCCAGGGCCAGGCCGGCGATATACGGCCGGCGCCGGCCAACGCGGTCGGCCAACATGCCGCCAAAGGGGTTGGCCGGGATACGCACCAGCCGGTTCGTGCCCAGCATCACGCCGACCGCGGCCACGCTCAGGCCCACCAGATCGGCATTCGCCGCCAACGAGGCGTACAGCGTCTGGTCGCCCATCAGCGAGAACATCATCGCCGCGCCGAGGGGGATGAGGACACGCGCCGGCGATGGGCTGCCGGCGCGCGCCGGCGTTTCTACGCCCATGGCGCCCGCTCAGCCATCCAGGAACTCCAGGAAGACGCGCGCCGAATCGGCCACGACGAAAGCGCAGCCGCCGGCCGGCCCTTCCGGGCCTTTGGCCCAATCGCGGATCGGCTTGCACGTCATCGTCTGCCAGCGACGCGCGAACCGCTGCCGCCACTCTTTGACCATGTCATACGCCTTGCGGGAATCGGCCTGCGCGTCGTCGCGCCCGTACAGCCCGCCCAGGATCATCACGCCGGCCGAGAACGCGCCGCACAACTCTTCGCGCGCCCCGCCGACGCCGCCCCCGAAGCCGGTCGTCATCCGCACGCACAACGGATCCAATGGAGCCAACAAGCGCCCGCCGACGGCGAGCATCATGGCCTCCGATCAGTGATAGCCCTGGGTCAACAGCTCGCCGGCGTGGCGAGCGATCTCCTCTCGTTCCACCTGGGTCCATGAGACGGCCACGGACTTCCTCCTCATAAAGGTCACGGCCACGAACGCGCCGCAAGTGCTACTATAGTCAGAAAGACGCCGCGCGCAAATTCCAGCGCCGGCGCAATGTCTTGCGCGCCCCATCAGATTAGTGTATACTAGCCTCGCCGGCAGCGCCGGCCAGGAGTGACGCATGCTTCGCCGATGGTTCAATCTGTGGCTCATCCTCAGCTTGACGGCCGGATGGTGGGCCTTCCCGATCGCCGCGCCGGCGCAGGCGCAAGGCACGCCCACCGCGGTGGACGCCCAGATTGACGCGCTGATCGCCAACATGACCGTTGAGGAGCGCGTCGGCCAGCTCTTCCTCGTCGCCTTCGCCGGCAATCAGGCGCCGGCGCAATCGGATGTTGCCAGACTCGTCCAGACCTACCGCGTGGGCGGCGTCATCTTGCTGCCGGCCAATGGCAACTTCAGCAATACCGGCAACACGCCCAAACAGGTCTCAGACCTGGTCAACCAGTTGCAACAACTGGCCCTGAACGCCCCGGAAGTGAAGAGCGCCTATCCCGCGCTGGCCTATACGGAAGCTATCACCAGCGCGCAAGTCATCAGCACGCCGGTCACCGCGCCGGCGCAGCCATCCATCGCGCGAGTCCCGCTCTTCGTCGCCATAGACCAGGAAGGGGACGGGCCGCCTTACACGCGGCTCAACAACGGATTCACGGCTATCCCCAACAACATGGCCCTGGGCGCGACCTGGAGCGATGAATTGGCGCAGGCCATCGGCGAGATTGCCGGCCGCGAGCTGCGCGCCGCCGGCGTCAATCTCCTCTTCGGCCCTTCGTTGGATGTCCTGGATACCCCCCAGCCGACCACCAGCGGCGACCTGGGGGGGCGCGCCTTCGGCGGCGATCCCTATTGGGTCGGCCGGCTGGGCGAGGCGTATATCCGGGGACTGCACTTAGGCTCCGATGGACACATCGTCACCGTCGCCAAGCACTTCCCCGGCCACGGCGGCAGCGACCGCCGCGCCGATGAAGAAGTCGCCACCGTCAATAAGTCGTTGCAAGAGCTTTACCGAATTGAGCTGGCGCCCTTCTTCGTCGTCACCAAGGCCAGCAAGCTCGGCTCGCCTTCGGTGACCGACGCGTTGATGTCCTCGCACATCCGCTATCGCGGCTTCCAGGGCAACATCCGCCAGCTCACCCGCCCCATCTCTTTCGACGCCCAAAACCTGCCGGCGCTGATGCGCCTCCCCGAATTCGCGCCCTGGCGCGACGCCGGCGGTCTCCTGGTGAGCGACTCCCTGGGCGTGCCGGCGGTCAAGCGCTACTACGACCCGCAATTGCTGACTTTTCCCTACCGCCAGATTGCCCAGGAAGCCTTCCTGGCCGGCAATGACCTCCTCACCCTCTCGCAATTCGCGCTGCGCGACGTCTGGTCAGAGCAATACGAGAACATCAAGGCGACCATCACCTTCTTTCAGGAGAAGTACGTCGGCGATGCTGCCTTCCGGGAACGCGTACACCAATCGCTGCGGCGCATCTTGCGCGCCAAGCTGCGCCTCTACCCGCAATTCGGCATCTGGGAAACGCGCGCCGGCGGCAATCTCCTGGAAAATGTCGGCAAGGGCAATGAAATGGTCGTGCAGGTCGCCCGCAAGGCCGTGACGCTGATCTATCCCGGCCCGCAGGAGTTGGCCGACCGGCTGCCCAGCCCGCCGCTCCCCGATGAATCTCTGCTGATTTTCACCGATGCGCGCCAGGTGACCGATTGCAGCAACCCGGAAATCTGCCCGCCCCGGCCGGCCATTGACCCGACCGCCCTGGAAAAGATCATGCTCCAGCTCTACGGGCCAACCGGCAGCCGGCAGGTGCAGCCGGAGCGCATCCACAGCCTGACCTTCACCGACCTGCAACGCTATCTGGCGGCCGCGCCGACGCCAACCGTGACGGCCACCATCACCATCACGACGCCCCTGCCGGCCACCGCGATCCCAACGGCCACAGCCGCGCCTACCACGACCGTCGCCCTCACCAGCACGGAGCGCCTGATCAGCTCGGCCAACTGGATCATTTTCGCCATGCAAGACGCCAATACCGCCGCCTCGCCCAGCGCCGACGCGTTGCGCCAGTTCTTGCGCCAAAGCGAGCCGAAGCTGCGGAACAAGAACATCGTGGTCTTCGCTTTCGGCGCGCCCTACTATCTCGACACCACGGAAATCAGCAAGCTCACCGCGTACTATGGGCTGTATAGCCGGATGCCGGCCTTCCTCGAAATCGCCGTGCGTACCCTCTTCCAGGAAATCACACCATCCGCAGCCTCGCCGGTCAGCATCGCCGGCGTTAACTACGACCTGATCTCCGCCCTGGAACCGGACCCGGAACAAGTCATTCAGGTCAAGATCGGGCCGCTGCCGGCTGCGACCAAAGGCACGCCCACGCCGGTCGGCATCGCCGTGGGCGGCACATTGCGCCTCGCCACCAGCGAAATCCTGGACCACAACGGCCACCCGGTTCCCGACGGGACGCCGGTGGAATTTCGCCTCTTCTACCCGGCCGACGCCGTCGAATTGCCGCGCATCCGCACCGTCACCCTCAACGGCATCGCCGAGGCATCCACCGTCCTGGAACGCACCGGCCAGCTCAATGTCACCGTCGGGGCCGGCGCCGCCACGCGCTCAACCACCCTGCAGGTGACGATCCAGAGCGGTAAGCCGGCGTTGATTTCTACTGTCGTCCCGACGCCGGCCCCGACGGCCACGCCTTCGCCTTCGCCAACGAGTACGCCCACCGAAACGCCGGCCCCAACGTTCACACCGACGCCGGAGCCAACGCATACGGCTGCGCCCGTCACGACTACCATCGCGCCGCCGCGCGGCAATCGCTGGGACGAGCTGGCTCTGTCGTTGCTGGTACTCCTCTCCCTGTCCAGCGTGGCGGGCGTAGTGCGCGGGGCGCTGAGCCATTCGCCGGCCTCGGCCGTGCGCCTGGCGCTCTGGCTAATGATCGGCGGTCTGGCGGGATACATCTTGCACGTCCAGAATGTGTTGCCAGCGCCGCAGTCCGGCAGTCTGCCGGCGCTGTGGGTCTCCCCCATCATCACGCTCCTGGCAGCGGCCATCGCCGGCGCGCTCAGTCTCGCCATTGGCTCCGCGTCGCCCAGGTCTTCGTGACGCGCGGACAGGGCCAAGGGTAGCTTCAGGCTCAGAGGCGCCGATTAGATGGAAAGCGGGCCGAAGGCAGTCAAGAGGATTGCCACGACGAGAAGGGTCAGCATGGTAATGAGGGCGGCCGGCTGGGCGACGAACCAGCCCGCCAGTCGGCGCAGGTTCGGCCCAATGCGCTCACTTTGATCGGCGGGGACGGCGGCATCGCCTTCAAAGAGCTGCCGCTGAAACTCGGCGGCCGAAGCCGGCCGCTCGTCCGGGTGCATCTCCAGCGCCAGCATGATCGCACGCTCGGTGCGTGGGGTGATCGCCGCATTCAGTTGGCGCGGCGTCGGCATATCGCCGTGCTGCAAGAAGCGCTGCTTGGCATCCAGTGGCGGCTTGCCGGTCAAAAGATGGTAGAGCGTGCCGCCCAGCGAATAGATGTCGGAGCGCACGTCGGTGTGGCCGGTGTCGCCGCCATACTGTTCCAACGGCGTATACTGGACCGTGCCCCGGCCCTGCAATACGGTGATGGTACGATTGTCGTCGGGCAGCATCAGCTTGACCAGCCCGAAATCTACCAGCTTGATCGCGCCGGATGGGGTGAGCTTGATATTGCCAGGTTTGATGTCACGATGCAAGACCGGCGGGTCTTGCGAATGCAGGTAGTCCAGGGCGCTGCACAACTGTTCGGCCCATTTGAGGACTTGCGCTTCGGCCAACTGTTTGCCCTGCGCCAACGAGGCATCCAACACCTGGCGCAGGTCATTGCCCGGCACGTAGTCCATCACGAGGTACTCGCGGCTATCATCGGAGAAGTAATCGGAGACTTTAGGCAGATTGGGATGATCCAGGCGCGCCAAGATCGAGGCTTCGCGATAGAACTGCTCGCGAGCCTGCTCGGTGATCTGCGGGTCGGCGCCCAGGTCTGGGCTGACTTCCTTGAGCGCGCAGAGCCGGCCCTCCAACAGGAGGTCTTCGGCGCGATAGACGGCGCCCATGCCGCCCTCGCCGACCAGCTCGGTCACTTTGTAGCGTGACCGGAGGATCTTCCCCGGTGTCAGCGGTTGGGCCAATCCAGTCCTCTTCTTCTCTCACGGCGGATAACCGCCGACCGAACCAGCGTGGAAACGCGTCGGAGCGCTGCTGAACGGCTTGGGAGGGGGAGCAGCGTACATATACTATAGCGTAAGCCGGCCGCCTTGTCAAACCTTCCGGCCACGCGACATAGCTATCCATGCATGTCTATGTCTATCGAACTTGAACGATCAAGGAGGACATGTCCATGCTCAATCGAGATGCGGCGCTGCTGATTCTGCGCGAAGGCGAATCCTCGGAGCGCCACTGGGTGCTGGATTCCGAGAAGATCATCATCGGCCGGCAGGAAGATTGCGACATCGTCCTGGACAGCCGGCAGATCTCTCGGCAGCATGCGCGCATCATCCGTGATCCCAATGGCTACACCCTGACGGATCTGCGTAGCAAGAACGGCACTTTCGTCAACGGCGAGCCGCTGACCGGCGAACGCCGGCTGCAGGATGGCGACGAGATCCAACTCGCCCTGGTCTTCCGACTCGGCTTCGTGGACACCGGCGCGACGGCGCCGCTCTACTTTGAAACGCCGGCGCGCAAGGGGTTGCGGCTGGACAAAGAAGCGCGCATGGTCTACATCCAGGATCGCCCGCTGGACCCGCCCCTTTCGCCGGCGCAGTTCCGCTTGCTGGAACTGCTCTTCGACCATCCGGATCGCGTCATCGAGCGGGATGAGGTGGTGCGTACCGTATGGCCGGACGCGATGGAAGAGGGCATTTCGGAGCAGGCCATTGATGCGTTGGTGCGTCGCCTGCGCGAGCGTCTGGCCGAACTCGACCCGACCGGCCAGTACATCGTTACCGTGCGCGGACACGGGTTCCGCCTGAATCAGCCGGCCTGAGACCCGCTGTGAGCGGCGCTGCGCCTGCTCGCTAACCAGGCGCAGCGCCGCATCCCAGCATTAGCGTTCCTTCATGAGCAGCGGCAACGCATTCACGAAGGTCGCGGTGTAGACGACATCACAGTAGCCCAGGCGATTGATCACGCCGAAGCCGGCATCCACCACGATAGTCGCCTCGTGCCGCCCGGTGGACACGCCCTCCGTGTGATACGTCACGACCATGTCCTGCGGCGTGCTGCCATGGGCCGGCGACAGGGAGAGCCAGTCCACTGAATCGAGATGCACCGTCTCCCCATCCACTTCCGCATCGAGGCCGGCCGCCGATAGGCGTACGTTCGTCACGGCGTCGCCACGCGCCAGCAGACTCTCCCACGCGTCCTTGTAGATGACCGCCGCAGACCAATCAATGGAGCCGCTTCCGCCATCGGCCTGACGCACGTGCACGGTCTCGGCCGACACCGGTCGCCCGGCGCGCCCGCTCTTGTCTGGCAAGCGCGTCGGCGATACCACCAGGGTCGGGGCCGTCACATTCAGGTTGACGGTCACGGTGATGGGACCATTCACGGTAGTCGCATCGCCGGCCACGATCAGGCGCGCCTGACTGACGCCAGGAGGCGCCAGCGCCCCATTCACCAACACCTGGAACGCCCCCGGCGTGACGCCGCTGGCCGACGACACGGAGAGCCAATCGGTCGCCGGCGATTCCGCGACCGTCCAGTGGATCACATCGGCTGTCGTGGTGTTGCTGATGGCCACCGTCTGCGGGGCCGGGCTGTTGCCGCGCGAGACCATCGAGAAGTTCAGCGCCGTCGGCGCAACGCCCAGGCTGGGGCCGCGCACGATGCCGCGCCCATCCACGTTGCCGATGGCGCAGACGCCATAGTAGCTGCCGCTCTTCTGCCAGGTGATGGCCGGATTGGGTATGGTGAGGGCATAGGCGCGCACCAGGCTATCTTTGAGGATGATCACTTTGGCGTAGCCGTCGCCGTCCAGGTCGCCGGCCTGAATGTCCAACCAACCCTGACCAATCACTTCGTTCAGGGTGATGATCGGCGTGTAAATGTCCACGCCCACCAGACCTTTGTAGGGCGCATCAATGTTCCGCACCATCGCCAGCTCAGCGGCCCCGTCATGATCCATGTCGCCGGCCGCCTCGTATTGGAAGACTTGGCCGGCCGTTTGACCATAGAGCTTGGTGAAACCGGTCGTGGCGACGCGGAAAATCACGAGGTTGTCGCCATAGATCGCGATGACGTTACGCAGGGCGGCTAACTCATCCCGCCCGTCGTTGTTGAAATCGGCAGCCACCAGCCGGAACCAGTACATGCCATAGGTATCCGAGCGGAGCACCGCGCCGGTCTGGGCATTCATGAGCACCATCTGCCCTTCAGTCGTATCGGGGATTTGCCGCGACAGCACCAATTGCTGGGTGCCATTGCCCAGAAAATCTCCCAGGGCCAGATCCGCCCACTGGGTGCCGAAAGACAGATCCACGATCCTCGTCCAGGCGCCGGTCGTGGCGTTGCGGTCGAATACGTACAGGTGGGCGTAGATGGGATCCACCGCGTCATCTTGCAGCGCCACCAGCTCGGCACGGCCGTCGCCATCCACATCGCCGCCAATGGCCTTGAACCATGTCTGCGGGCTGACATCCATCTGGAACATGACGGTGAGCGCGCCCGGAGGAGCAAAGGGAGCATAGATCTTCAGCATCGAGCCGCCCAGGGCGATGACTTCATCCAAACCGTCCGCGTTGAAATCGGCCGTAGAGACCCAGGTCCAACCGTCATCCGGCGAAGTCCAGATCGCCGGCTCTTCGCCCACATCGGTATGCGGGTCTTCGATCTTGATATAGCCGTCGGCTGTGATGAGAATGACTTCATCATCGCGCGTATCGGTGGTCGCACTCACCACGGCCGGCTCTTGCGTCGCCGGCTGGGCGCTCAGGGCCGTCGGCCCCAGCATCGCAAAGATGACGACCAGCAAGGCCAGGGTCGCAATCGTCCTGCTCAATTTCGGCATCATTTTACTCTCCTGTTGTTCGTGCGCGCCGCGTGTCAGAGGTCCGCTTTAGTCCGTCAGGCTCACTAGGGAGATTATAGCACGGCGCGGGACAATCTACAAGGATTTTCGGGCGCGACGCGTCACAGCCTATAGACGCCGCGCCGGCCCCGATAGTTCCTCCATGCGCGGCCGGCCGCGCCGATTCGATAGCGCGCGTCGCCGCGATGCCGAGCGCGGTGATGCTGGGGCGGCTCTCTTTCACCGCGACGCGGCCGATAGGGCCTTCCACGTCCCGTCGTTCAGCAACAGGAGCGCCTGATTGCGATCCGTGAGCCACAACAGGCCATTCTTGGTCTCCTGCACCACGACGCGGTAGCCCCGCTCTTCCTCCGTGGCCCATCCCAGCCCATCGCGCGCCTCCGGCGTGGTAC
>CAIQJD010000362.1 GCA_903872005.1 uncultured bacterium
GCCATCTTCTGGGGCGGTATAGACACGCAACACGTGCTGCCCTATGGGACGCCAGAGGATGTGCGCGCCGAAGTGCGCTTACGCATCAGTCAGTTCGCCGCCGGCGGCGGCTACATTGCCGGCGCAGTACACAACATCCAGCCTGACGTGCCGCCAGCCAATATCGTCGCCTTGTGCGACGCAGTGCGCGAACTGGGCGTCTACCCGCTCCGGGACAGAATGTGACGCCATCCAACGAGGAGACGATATGGCTGCACCGAGCGAAGTGAGCGCATGGGGCTATCTGGACTTGCAGCCGCCGGCCCTCACAGTAGGACAATACGGCGCATGGCGGATCACGTACACCGTGGGCGGCCGCCCCATCGAGGCCGGCGGCGACATTCGCATTCGCCCTTATGGCAACCCTTTGGTGCGCCCACCCGGCCAGACCGCCTTCCCCACCGAGCCGAACTACGTGACCCTGCAGGCTCCACCCCACGTGAAGATGAAGTTGGTCTGCGATGTCTGGCTCATCGTGACCATCACCCTGTTGGACGGCCGGCTGGCCGAGGGCGATGTCGTCACCGTGACCTATGGCGACCGCAGTGCCGGCAGCCCCGGCTTCGGCATCAAGGCCGTGGCCCACGATCTGCGCTTCCGGCTCTCGGTGCGCCCGGCCGCCGGCGCGCCGCCGGTCGCCCTGTCGGCGCGCCCCCTGTTGCGCCTTATCCCCGACGCGCCGGCGCGCCTCCTGGCGATTGCGCCTTCGACGGTCGCCGACGGCGAGACCTTCGATCTCTTGGTACGCGCCGCCGATCAGTATGGCAACACCGTCCCGGCGTATGACCCACCCGTGACCCTCGCGCCGGCCCAGGGGGTGCGCGCGCCGGCCGAGCTGCGCCTGGCCGGCCCCGGCGGCGCGTACGCCTCCGCCATTTGCCGCCGCGAGGCGAGCCGCCGGCGCGACGCATCCGCATCGCCATCCTCGACCAACAGGGACAGGTCGCGGCGCGCAGCAATCCCATCGAGATGAACACGCCGGCCGGCGACTATCGTATCTACTGGGGCGACCTGCACGCCCACAGCAATATGGAGCAGGGCCTGGAGTCGCCAGAATTCGTCTATGAATACGCCCGCGACCAGGAGAAGCTCGACTTCCTGGCGCATGTGGAACACCAATTCGCCACGCGCTCGCGCTGGACGGGCAAGCACTACAAGACGTGGAAAGGCGGGATGCCGGATGTCTCAGCCTATAACGCCGACACCTGGGAATACCGCAAGGAACTGATCCGCAAGTACACCCAGTCGGGCCGCTTCGCGCCGCTCCTGGGGCTGGAATGGGCGCACAACCTGTTCGGCCACATGAATATCTACTACCCCGGCCTGGATGGCCCGAACTGCTTCCCGCTTTCCTTTTGGGATCCCCAAGAGAACCCGGCGAAGGTCTACCGGATCCTGCAAGGACAGGAAGCCATCGTCATCCCGCATCACCCTTCCGCGCCGGTCGGCGCCGGCAAAGAGGGCGTCTGGTGGGCCACCAGCGGCTATGACTGGGACTTCTATGACCCGCGCCTGACGCGCCTGGTAGAGATTTACTCCAAGTGGGGGTCCTCGGAACACCTGGGTTGCCGGCGCGCCCTGCTGAACCAGCAAGCGGCCGGCACGGCCCAGGCCGCCCTGGGGCGCGGCTACCACGTCGGCTTCGTCGCCGCCTCGGACACCCATTCCAGCCGGCCCGGCAGCACCATGTACCAGGATCACACCTATCCCGAAAGCGGCCTCACGGCCGTCTTCGCCCGCAGCCTCGACGCCGCGTCCATCTACGAGGCGCTCAAGGCGCGGCGCTGCTATGCGGCCACCGGCCGGCGCATCATCTTGCGCTTCTGGCTCAACGACCGCTTCATGGGCGAGGATGTCACCCTGGAAGAGCCGGCGCAGCCCAAAGCCCTGTTTCTGGAAGTCGCCGCGCCCTCCCAGATCGAGACGGTGGATGTCCTCAAGAATGGGCAGCTCCTCTACCGCTACAACGGGACGCTCACGCCGGGGTTGGGCTGGTGGCGCGACAATGGCTGGGAGATGTCCGTGCGCCTGTTGGACAAAGAACCGAGCAACGCCGGCGACTACTACTACGTGCGCGTGACGCTTCAAGACGGCGTCATGGCCTGGTCGTCGCCGATATGGGTTTCGCCGCAACAACACTGATCACGGAGGTGCATGATGGGAAAGCTATTGGCCGGCCTGGGAGTAGCGACGATAACGCCGCCGGTAGGCATTGAGATGGGCGCCTGGGCGCTGCGCCAGGGCTTGGCGCAGGGCGTGCATGACGACCACTACGCCCGCGCCGTGGTGCTGGACGACGGCAAGACCAGACTTGCCATCGCCAGCCTGGATGTCTGCATCATCTCGACGGCGCTCGCCAACGAGATACGCGGCCTGGTGGCCGCCCAGACGGATATCCCCAAAGAGAACATCCTGCTGAACTGCTCGCACACCCACACGACGCCCTACACCTGGCGGGAGCCGGCCGCCGGCCTGACGCCCGGCCACAAGGCATACCTGACCGTCTTCCCCCACTATGTCGCCGGCGCGATCGTGGAAGCCTGGCACAGCCGCGAGCCGGCCGCCATCGGCGCGGCATCCACCGAAGTGCGCGGCGTCAGCATCAACCGACGCGACCCGACCCTGCCGGCCGACCCGGAGCTGGGCGTCATCCGCGTGGATGGCCCCGACGGGCCGCTGGCTTGCCTGGTCAACTTCTCCTGTCACGGCACGTCCCTCGGCGCGCACTATCTATTGTGGAGCGCGGACTTCGCCGGCTTCCTGGCCCGCGCCATTGAGGAGGCCGAGCCGGGCTGCGCCGGCATGTTCCTGCAGGGCGCAGAGGGCGATACGCACCCCTGGGACTGGTATTTCGGCAACCCCAACCCCAAGTGGGGCGACACCTACGAAGGCTCCGAGCGCCTCGGCAAGGCTCTGGCCGGGCCGGCGCTGGGCGTATTCCAGAAGATCGAGACCAAGGCGGAAGCCGAAATCAAGGTCGCCACGAAGACCGTGAACCTGCCGCCGCGCCCCATCCGCTGGACGGCCGAGGAGGCCGAAGCCTACCTCGCCAAAGTCGAGGCGACGACGAAGCCATATAGCGGCGCGACGATCCCGGATTTCTGCCCGGGTTGCCAATCGGCGCAACGTTTCCCGGCCAATTATCTCCTGGGTGGGGCGCGTCACGAAGCCACCTTCGCCCGCAACTACCCCAAGAGCATTGACACCGAGCTGACCGTGGCGCGCATCAACGACATCGTCCTCGCGGCCAACTCCGGCGAGCTGTTCAACGAGCTGGGGACGGAAATCAAGACCCGCAGCCCCTACGAACACACCTATGTCCTCTCCTGCACCAATGGCGGCGTCGGCTACATCCCGGTGCGCGAAGCCGCCGAGGCTGTGCTGAACATGCCGTTGGAGGAGTTCACCGACCCGGTCAAGCACCGCCGGCACTATGGGGCGACCATCACTACGGAAATCGGGCCGGCCGGCGGCGAGATCGTCGTGGAAGAGACGCTGGCCATGATCGGCGCGGTGCGCTAGTGTGTTGCAATATGCAACCGAGCATGCTATAATGGCCGGCGTAGCCTGGATGGGTTAGCCCATGACCATTTTGCATGTGCGTAATGTGCCGGACAAGCTATACGAGCGACTGCAGCGGCGCGCGGAGGCGCAGCGCCGCTCGTTGAGCGCGGAAGTCATCTACCTGCTGGATTGGGCACTGGAAGAAAGCGAATGGCCGGCCGAGACTACCCTGGCCGCCATTCGCGCTCGGCGTCTGGCTCGGCCGTCCGTCGGCGCGCCGGACAGTGTGACGCTCCTGCAGGAAGATCGCCAACGATGAGCTTCGCCTGCGTCGTGGACGCCAGCGTCGGCGTCAAACTCTTCCTGTCGGAGCCGCTCACCGAGCGCGCCGAGGCGCTCTTCGCCGGCCTGACGGAGGATCCGCCGGCGCATCTCTACGCGCCGGATCTCTTCTACGCAGAGTGCGCCAATATCCTGTGGAAACAGGTGGGCCGCTATGGCTACCCGGCCGACCAGGCGCGCCAGGATATTGAGGCCCTGGCGCGCCTGCCCTTGCGCGTGGCGCCGGCGCGCGCCCTGGCAACCGAGGCGCTGACGTTGGCGCTGACCTACGGCATCACGGCCTACGATGCGCTGTACGCCACCCTGGCGCAACAGGTCGGCGCGCCGCTAGTCACCGCAGATGACGCACTCACGCAACGCCTTCAGAGATCATCCATCCAGGTATGCCGGCTGCAAGACTGGCCGGCCGCATCGCGTGGATACGCACCGTAATGGGAGAGTGAACATGGCGAGCCACCCTTACAAGTATCGGCGTTTTCCTGATTTCCCGGACAGCGAATACGAAGCTCGCTACACCAAGCTCCGCGCGCAGATGCCCGCGCTGGGCGTCGAAGCCGTCATCCTGACCACCGAAGCCGATATCCGCTACTTCACCGGCTTCAAGACCGTCGTCTTCCGGCTGAAAATGCGCCCTATGTTCGCCATCCTGCCGGCCGACACGCGCCGCGCCCCGGTCCTGGTGATCCCGGAATTTCTGGAAGCGTGCGCCCTGGCGACCGCCTGGGTCACAGACATCCGCACAGCCACGGAGTGCTACGGCCGGCAGAACCAGGAGGCCGTGGACATCCTCATCGGCGTGCTCAAAGACATGGGGCTGGACAAGGCCGCCATCGGCATGGAATTCGGCGCCGCGCAGCACCTGGCTATGAACCAGAACCAGTGGGCGCAGCTCCAGGCCGGCTTGCCCGGCGCGCGCTGGCTCGACGCCTCGCCGGCCATCTGGGCTTGCCGGCGCGTCAAGTCCGACCTGGAGGTGGACGCGATCCGCACCGCGTGCGATATCTCGGCAGCCGGCGTGCTGGCCGGCTTCCGCATCCTGCGCGCCGGCCTGACCGAAGCGCAGCTCTATCGCGAGATCGCCGCGACTTATTACAAAGAGGGCGCGGAGGATCACCTCCTGGGCATCCACTCCACTGCCAAGGGCAACCAGGTGCGCGACTCCCTACCGTCCGACTACCCCTTCGAGCGCGGCCACTTCATGAAGATAGATGGCGGCGCGATCTACAAGGGCTATTGCTGCGATTTCTGCCGGCTCCTCTTCGTCGGGCCGGCCAGCTCGGCGCGCCGGCGCGCCCTGGATGCCTCGGCCGAAGCCTTCTGGGCCGCGGCCGGCGCCATCCGCCCCGGCGTACAGGTCTCTGACCTGCACCCCCGCGTGGACTCGCTGCTGGATGCGCGCGGCTATGGCTGCTTTTGGAACGCCATCGGCCACGGTCTGGGCCTGGATGTCTGGGAGCCGCCGATCCTGCTGCGAGACAATAACGACCGCCTGGAAGAAGGCAACGTCCTTTCCATCGAGATCGGCGTGGTGGACCCCACCCTGTTCCAGGACGCTTCGTTCACTTACGAAGACAACATCGTCGTGACCGCCTTCGGCTATAGCCGGCTGACCAACAAACTGCAAATGGAGCCGATGGAGAGTAACTGAGATGGGCCAAGCGATGACGCCCCGCCAACGCATCCGCGCCGTGCTGCGCGGCGATCTGCCTGACCAGACGCCGCTCACCATCTACTGGATCATGTTGCCGCGCGGCGAGCGTGAGCGCCGGCTGCGCGCGGCCGGCCTCGCCGTCGTGGAGCGCATGGCGCTCTACTGGACGGAATACCCTCACTGCGACATCATCGCCCATGAATACTGGGAAGGCGGCTATCGCACCATCCGCGACGTCATCCGCACGCCGGTCGGCGAAGCGACGGCCATCCGCAAAGTGGGGCTGGGTTATGGCAGCGAGATGTACGTCGAGCATTTCATCAAGCGGCGTGAAGATTACCGCGTCATGGAGTTCTACGTGCGCGACGCGGTCTATCACGCCAACCACGCCGCCTATCACGTGGCCGAAGATCGTCTCGGCGAAGATGGTTACGTCCTGCCCCACATCGGCTATTCGCCCTACATGCAGTTGCAGAACTACTGGCTGGGCGTCGAACAGTGCAGCTTCCATCTGGCCGACTACCCGGACGAGTTCTTCTCGCTCTACCATGCGCTGCGCCAGCGTCATCGCGAGATCTACCGGCTCTACGCCGAGTCGCCGGCCGAGGCCGTGCTCTACTGCGGCAACATCGTGCCCAATGTCGTCGGGCCGCGCCGCTTCGCGCAGTACATCCTCCCCTGCCTGAACGAGTTCGCCGATGCCATGCACGATCGGGGCAAACTCGTCGGCTGCCACCTGGACGCCGACAATATCCCGTTCATCCCGGCCGTCGCCGGCTCGAAACTGGACATCATTGAAGCCTTCACCCCGCAACCGGATTGCGACATGACGGTCGCCCTGGCGCGTCAGTCCTGGCCGGGCAAAATCCTCTGGTGCAACTTCCCATCGTCGGTGCATCTCGCGGACGACGCGACCATCGCCGAGACGACACGCCAGATGTTGCGCGAAGCCGGCGCCGGCGAGCGCTTCCTGCTGGGCGTCACCGAGGACATCCCCGAGCCGCACCTCTGGCACAGCCTGAACGTGATACAGCGGGAGATACACCGCACAGGTGCGGAGGACGCAGAGATTCAGAAATAGGGGAAAAGAGCGGCTGAAAGTTAGTCTGTCGGATTATGACGATAATGAAAGTCAATGAAGTCAGCGAACGGGTCATCGTCGCGGACATCTTGGCTGTAAAAATCAAGGCAGTGGAAGCGCTGTTGCCAATTCACGAGGCGCAGCTACTCACCTATTTGAAATTGGGCCACTGGCAGGTGGGGCTATTGCTCAATTTCAATACGCCAGTGCTGAAACGCGGTATTCGCCGGCTGGTGCACAGACTGTCCGACGAATCGTCAGTCTGACCCAACACGCTGAAGACTCTGCGGTGCAATCTCTTAACCCTTCATGGAGGTTCGACGTTCCTATGCAGAAACCGATTGACTCATCCGCGACGCTGATCGACTGGGTTTTTCCCTGGCCGGCTTTCGACATTGACTGGCGCCGCGCCGCGCTCCTCGTCATTGACTACCAGAACTACTGCGCCAACCCCTCCGTGGGCCTGGGCCAAATGCTGGTCGAAAAGCACCCCCAGATTGCCGCCTACTATATCCCGCGCCTCACCTATGTAACCATCCCCAACACGCGCCGGCTCCTTGACGCCTTCCGCGCCGCCGGCCGCGAAGTCATCTACACCCGCCACGGCGCGCTGCTGGCCGATGGCCGCGACATGATCGCCCGCCGGCGCCGGCGCGATACCGACGCGCAGCAAACGACAGGCAAGCCGGCGATGTGGGCGCGCGGCTCCTACGAGCACGAGATCGTTGACGAATTGAAGCCCCAGGCCCATGAACTGGTGCTGGACAAGAACGCATCCGGCGCCTTCAATGGCACGGCCATTGACCAACTGCTGCGCAACATGGGCATCGAGACGCTCATCGTCGCCGGCATCGCCACCGATATGTGCGTCGAGACCACCAGCCGCGACGCCGCGGATCGCGGTTACAACGTCGTCGTAGTCGAAGACGCGACCGCTACTTATTACGCCGAACACCATCGCGCCGCCCTGTCGGCCCTGAGCCGCGTCTTCACCAAAGTCTGGACGACCGATCAGGTCCTGGCCGGCCTGCGCGGCGCAGCGCAATAACCCATCGTGGCCCCCTACAGGGAGGAGAGATTACTATGAACGAACTCGCAACCAAGCTGACCCACCTCGTCAACAAGGAGCGCCTGAGAGATACCCTGTTCGAGATGGTCAAAGTGCCCAGCCCGACCTCGCACGCGCGGCCCTTCGCCGAATACTTCGCCGGCGTCTTGCGCGGCGTCGGCATGACCGAAGTGCAGCTCGTCGAGACACCCGGCCTGCCGGAAAGCCCATCCGTCGTCGGTTGGCGGCGCGGCGCGGCCGGCGGCCCTACCTTTCACTTCAACGGCCACATGGATCACATCCATCAAGAGCACGTCGCGCCCTACGTGGAGGGCGATCTGGTCTACGGGCGCGGCTCGGCCGACATGAAGTTCGGCCTGGCCGGCATGGTCGAGCTGGTACGCGTCCTCAACGACGCCGGCCTGCAACTTCCCGGCCACCTGCTCCTCAGCGGCCACGACATGCACGAAGGCCCCTGGGGGCATAGTGAAGGCGTGCGGAATCTGATCGAGCGCGGCTTCGTCGGCGACGCCGTCATCGTCACCGAAGGCCCCAAAGACGCGGTCTATGTCGGCAACACCAGCAACGCCCTGTTTCATATCGATCTGAAATGGGACGGCCCATCCATCCACGAGCTGACCATCCCCGATGGCACGCCCAACCTGCTCGAAATTGGCGGAGCGGTGGTAGTGAGCCTGACCGCATTGAAGCAGCGCGTCATCGCCCGCGAAGACCCACTCTTGGGCCACGAGCGCATGTTCCTGGGCATCCTGCGCGCCGGCGATTTCTACAACCGCCTGCCGACCTCCTGCCACATCGTCGGCACGCGACGCTTCCCCCCCGAAACTTCGCGCGTCGAGGTGGAGCGCGAGATTCGCGAGGCGGTGATGGCCGGCGTCGGCGATGCGCCGATCCAGGTCCATGTGGATGCCACCAGCGAGGGGAATGATGGCTTCCGTATCTCGCCAGACATGCCGCTGGTGCAGATGTTGCGCGCCGCCTATGCGGACGTGCATGGCCGGCCCCTGCCTCTCGGCGTCCAGCTCTTCGGCGCAGACAATGCCAAATTCCTCAATTGGGGCAAGGCCCAGGCCGTCGGCTACGGCAACGACCTCACCAAAGCCCATGCCGACCTGGAGTGGTGCGACGTCAACCGCGTCGTAGACATCGTGCAAGTCTGGCTGGTGACGCTGCTGAAGTTCTATGGGCTGGCGTGAGCCGGCGTCCACCGAACAATGGAAACGCTTCCGGTCTTGACCGTTGTGTTAATCCGTGCTATGCTTGCGCCGCAATCGGGCGCGTGCCAAGAGACACTCGAAGGAGACTAACCATGGAAATCAAACCTCGCTCCTACATGATCTCGACTATCTTCATGGGCGGCCGGCAGTTGCACCTCTTCATCCTGCGCGGCGACCGCATGTTGCTGATTGATACCGGCATGGCCGGCATGCCCAAAGACCTGATCTTCCCGTACATGCAGGAACACAATCTCCCCCTGGAAGAATTGGCCTTCATCGCCAGCACCCACGCCCACGCCGATCACCTGGGCGGCAACGCCGAAATCCAGGCGGCCTGCCCGGGCGTCAAGCTGGGCGTCCATGAGATTGATAAAGCCTGGGTCGAGAATCACATGCTCTCGATCACCGAGCTGTACGAGCGACATGCGGAGATGAACGCCTTCTCGCCCGAAGTGCGCCAGTGGCTCATCGAAGTCTGCGGAGCCAATTCGCCGGTGGACATCGCCTGGAAGGGCGGCGAGGTGATTGACCTGGGCGGGCGCAGCGTAGAAGTCGTCCATGCGCCCGGCCACACCGCCGGCAACGTCGTCTTCCTGGATCGCC
>CAIQJD010000363.1 GCA_903872005.1 uncultured bacterium
CCGCTACTTTAAGGCAGATGCGCTACCGTGTCGGCCTTCCCGATCTGGACGACCTGGCCGGCGCGCAGACCGCCATCGCCGCGCTCCTGGCCACGTCGCGCCTGGAGCGCCCGCGGCGGGCGCGCGGCCGCGCCGGCGAATCGGGCAGTTACGATCTGCGCCCGCGCGTCATCAGCCTGGCCGCACGCCAGGCTGACAAGGGGATTGAATTGGAGATGGAATTGACTTCCGGCCAGGAAGACATGGGCCGACCCGACGAAGTCCTGGCCGCGCTGGGCTATGCCGGCCGCCCGGCCCTGATCTGCCGGCTGGCGATGGCTTTCGCCCTGGAGCCGGCCGCGCCCACGGAGGAGTTGTCGCCAGCCGATTAGGGCGACGCCGCGCAGCGAAAACCCACCAGATCGCTGGCGGCATCCGGGGTCTGGCGATCCCGATGCGCCGCCCGCAGACCGCGCGGCCGGCCGCTCCATCCGCCGCCGCGCACGGCACGCTGCGTCCCATCGGCCGGCCCGCTCGGATTGACAGTCGGCATCCGATCATAGTAGTCTGGATCAAACCAATCCGCCGTCCATTCCCACACGTTGCCGGCCATATCCAACGCCCCGTAAGGGCTGGCCCCGGCCGGATAGCTCCCCACGGGCGCGGTGCGCGCGTAGCCATCGTCGGCGCTCCGACTGCCCCAGGCAACGCCCAGGCTGCGATCCGCGAAGTTCAGCAGGTCACCGGCCGGCTCGCGATTGCCCCACGGATAACGCCGCACATCAGGCCCGCGCGCCGCCTTCTCCCACTCCGCTTCGCTAGGCAGGCGTCGGCCGGCCCAATGGCAGTACGCCGTCGCGTCATTCCAGCTCACCTGTGTGACCGGATGCGCTTCCAGCCCGACAAGGCTGCTCGCTGGCCCCTGCGGGCGTTGCCAATCGGCCCCCGCCGTGCGGACAAAGCGCTCGCCGGCCGGCTCGAAAACCAGTGATGCGCCGGCGCGTGCCGCGTCGGTCACATACCCGCTGGCCGAGACGAACCGCGCGAACTGCTCGTTGCTGACCTCGGTCTGATCTATCCAGAAGGCGTCCAATATCACCCGGCGACGCGGCTTCTCCCAGCCGAAACGCAATGGATCCAGCCAGGCCGACCCCATCGCGAAAGCGCCGGCCGGCACGCGCCACTGGCGCATCCCGTCCGGCGCGCCTCGCGACGCGACATCGGCCGGCGCGCCCTGCCCCGCGCAGCCGGCCAACATGCAGCAGCAGACCAACGCGCCGGCCAAGGCCCGACCGAGCGGCTGCCGCCTTGACCGGGCCGGCCTACGCGCCGGCCAGCCCATAGATACGCGCCGCGTTGCCGCCGAAGATCAACGCTTCAGCCTCGCGGCCCATCCCCTGCCGGCGGATTGCCTCCAGGCACATATCAATGAACGTGCCCGGCGCGTTCGACCCGAAGACTACCCGCTCCGGCCCCACTTCCTTCACGACAAATTTGACCGAAAGCGGCTCGCCGGCGCTCACCAATGTCGTGCTGAGGAAGATGTTCGGGCATTCCTGCGCCGCCACCATCGCATCGCTGATGAACTCCCGATAACCCATGTGATCCATCACGAATAGCAATTCCGGATAGCGGCGCGCCAGCACGCCGATCTGCAACGGATGCGCCTGATGCGAGCCGGAATGGATATTGATCACCATCCCCAGCTCGCGGGCTTTGTCCAGCACCGCTTTCACGTTCCCCGACAGGAGCGAATAGCCGTGCAACGTCGGCATCAACTTGAGCGCCTTCATGCCCCACTGGGTAGCGCACCGCTCCAACTCTTGCACCGTCTCGGCCCCAAACTGCGGATTGAGCGTGCAGCACAGCGTGAAACGCCCTGGATGGGGGTATTGCGCCCATGCCTGATACATTTCGGCGTTCAGTGGCCGCAGAAATGGCTGCGTCATCAGAACGATATGGTCTACGCCGGCCGCCTGCTCCATCTCCCACGTCGTCGGAAGATCATACACCACGCCATCCAACGGCCGAGGATCCCAATAGAATTCGGTATCAACGATCATGGCCCATCTCCCTTTTGGACATGAAAGTAGCGCGGCCTAGAAGGGCTCCAGACCGCGCTACCGCTTGACTACTATATCAATGCCGCGCCGGACAAATTACCAGCGCCGGCCGCCGCCGCCACCGCCTCGCCGGTCGTCATCGAAGCGCCGGCCGCCGCCGCCGCCACCACCGCCGCCACGGTCCGCCTGCGGGCGGGCCTCAGCGACGCTAATCGAGCGATTATCCACCGTCTTGCCATTCAACGCTGAGATGGCGTTCTGCGCGGCGTCTTCCGTCGCCATTTCGACAAAGCCAAAGCCCTTGGAACGACCACTATCCCGGTCTTTGATGACGTTGACCGAAACGACCTCACCGAACTCCCCGAACAGTGTTCTCAGCGCAGCGTCCATCGTGCTGTAGCTGAGATTCCCCACGTACAACCTCTTCGACATCTTCTCGTTTCTCCTGTTTCTTTCCCCTGAATCGAACTGACCCCAACAAAAACGCGCCTCGGCTTCGTAGGCCCAGGCGCTCGCACAACATCCGATCGTTCCAGGCGCTTACTTGACTCTGGTTACATGATAGCACGAACTATGCCCATTGTCAAGTGCCAAATTGCCGTTGCCGGCTTGCCGGCGGGTGTGTTTCACGTTTCAGGCGCGTGGTAGCCTGGCCCCTTGTGCGCGTCTGACCAGGGCCAAAACGCGCACAAGGGGCCAGGCTACGACACACCAGCATCGTATCAAAGCATTCACCCGATAGTGCGATGGATGAGCGGCTGCGCCGGCGCAGGCTGATCGGCCCAGATGCAGGCTGCCAGCAGGGCATCGCGCGCCGGCGCAATCGCGTCGGCGCGATTGGCATGAATGGTGAAGAGAGGCTCGCCGCGTTGCACAGCCTGACCGACCTTGACGTGGCAAATGACTCCGACGGCCCCGTCAATGGCGTCGCCCTTCTTTTCGCGGCCGGCGCCAAGCCGAACCGCGACGCCGGCGATGACAATGGCGCTCACGGTATGCAGATAGCCGGCGCGTGGAGACGGCACGTCGGCCACGTGGGCAGCCCAGGGCAGACGGGCTGGATCATCCACGGCGCTGACGTCGCCGCCTTGCGCCCCCACAAACTGGCGGAACTTCTCCCAGGCCGTGCCATCGTCCAAAGCGCGCTCGGCCTGCTGGAGACCGGCTTCGGGCGATGCGACTTTGCCGCCCATGCAGAGCATGTGGCCGGCCAGCGTCGTAACGAGAAGACGGAAGTCGGCCGGGCCGCGTCCGTGCAGCGTTTCCATGGCTTCGCGCAATTCCAGGGCGTTGCCCACGGCCTGGCCGAGGGGTTGTTGCATATCGGTGATGAGAGCAGCCATTTTGCGGCCACGCTGCCGGCCGATGCCGACCATCAGATGGGCCAGCGCCTCCGCTTCCGGCAGCGTCTTCATGAAGGCTCCACACCCCACTTTGACATCCAGGAGGATGGCATCGGCGCCGCCGGCCAGCTTCTTGCTCATGACAGAACTGGCGATGAGGGGCAGGCTGCCGACGGTGGCAGTGGCGTCGCGCAGCGCGTAGATTTTGCCGTCGGCCGGCGCAAGCTCGGCGGTTTGGCTGGCAACCACGAGTCCGATGCGTTGAACTTGGGCGCGGAATTCATCCGGGGTGAGCGCGGCGCGGAAGCCGGGGATGGACTCGAGTTTATCCAGCGTGCCGCCAGAAAAGCCGAGGCCGCGCCCGGACATCTTGGCGACGGGCAGACCGAGGCTGGCAACGGTAGGGGCCAGCGCCAGGGTGGTCTTATCGCCAACGCCGCCAGTAGAGTGTTTGTCTACCGCGTAAGGGATGATGTCCTTGAGAGAGAGGGTGACCCCGGAATCCACCATGGCGCTGGTGAGGGCTGTGGTCTCTTCGACGGTCATGCCGCGCAGGTAGATTGCCATCAGCAGGGCGGCTGCCTGGTAATCGGGCAGCGCGCCGGCGGTGTAGGCGCGAATGAACCAATGAATTTCTTCGGCGGACAGGGCGTGTCCGTCGCGTTTGCGCTCGATAATCTCCGTGGCTCGCATGCAATCACTCCCCGGCGCATCTGACGCGTTGCCAAACAACCAGCGCCGGCGCAAGTATAACACGGAGGCGAAGAAAAGGGGAATGGGCCGTAGCCGGCCATCCCTGTTCGGCCGCGTCCAAGCCAGAGTATGTCAAGGTGGGGTACTGTCTGGTTGACCAGCGTGGCCGGCCGGACTATACTGGTGACCGATGCGTAATCCCGCCTGATCAACCAGGAGGCGCGCCATGGCCATTACCCCTATCGAGAAGCGCGTGTTGGATCACATTGACCGCCAGCGGTTGCTGGACTTAACCCTGGAGCTGATCAAGATCCCCAGCCCCACCGGGCAAGAGAAGCGGATCGCCGAGTTCTACGCGGCCTATCTGCGCCAGATAGGGCTGGAAGTAGCGTTGGACGATGAGTATCCCAACAGCCCCACGGTCATCGCCTGGTTGCGCGGCGCGGGAGATGGCCCCACCTTCCAACTCAATGGACATCTGGACACCATCCCCCTGGAGGATGGGCCGGCCTGTTTCAAAGATGGCATCGTCTACGGGCGCGGCGCATGCGATCAGAAGGACGGCGTCGCCGGCATGGCCGAAGCGGTCCACGCCATCGTTGAAAGTGGCGTGAAGCTCCACGGGAACATCCTGATCACCGCAACCGGCATGCACGAGCGCCCTGGCGCGCGCAAGGAGTCCGTGATTGCGTTGGCGCGCAAAGGGCCGCTGGGGGATGCCATCCTGATCACCGAGGGGCCGGATGATGGCGTCGCTGTCGTGCAGAAGGGCATGGCGATCTTTGACATCACCCTGAGCCGGCTGGGTACGCCCAAGCACGAGGTGACCGTGCAGCCGGGCGACCCCAACCCGCTGTGGGCCGGCTGGCGGATGCTGGAGCTGCTGAAGGCGAAGG
>CAIQJD010000364.1 GCA_903872005.1 uncultured bacterium
GCACCTCTTCAATCCTTACGGCCATACCTATTCGGTCACGCCCTTCGACGCCGAGGCGCTCAAGCTCGTCCTCATCGAGATGACCCAGGAAGCCGGCGTCGAGCAGCTCTTGCACACCTTCATCACCGATACGCTGGTCGCCGGCAACCGCGTGCGGGGCATTCGCATGACCAACAAGGCCGGCGACGCCATCGCCACGGCCAACGTGACGCTGGACTGCACCGGCGACGGCGATGTGGCGGCGCGCGCCGGCGTCCCCTTCCAGGTGGGCAGCCTGAAAGATGGCCTGACCATGGCCATGGGCCTGATGTTCCGCCTGGGCGGCGTGAATATCCAACCGACCATCGAGTTCGTGCGCGCCCACCCCGACCAGTTCATCCTGGGCGAAGACCCCTATATGGGCAAGACGCCGGCCGAGCTGGCCGGCCAGATTCAGCGCTTCGAGGATACCCCGGTCATCACCGGCTTCTGGGATCTGATCAAGGCCAAGCAGGCGACCGGCGAGTTTCCGACGACGCGCAAGCGCCTGATCATCTACATGACGCCGACGCCGGGCCTGGTGCAGATCAACACCGCCGCAGTGACGCACAAGGACGGCCTGGACGCCGGCGATCTGACCGCGGCCGAGAACGAGACGCGCCTCATCGTGCAGCAGTTGTGGCGCTTCTTCCGCAACTACGTCCCCGGTTTCAGTGAGTGCTATCTGGTGGATACGGCGCCGGTCATCGGCGTGCGCGAGACGCGGCGCATCGCCGGCCGGACCACCGTCACCCTCGACGACGTGCTGAGCGGCCGCGAGTTCCCCGACGCCATCGGGCGCGGCGCGTACTGCGTGGACATCCACGAGCCGGATGGGGCGATCCGTCACCTGCACATCCGCGAGGGGAAAGCGTACACCATCCCTTATGGCTGCCTGGTCCCGCAGGGCGTGGATGGCCTGTTGATGGCCGGCCGCTGCATCAGCGCCGACCATGAGGCGTTGGGCGCGCTGCGGGTCGAAGTCCCCTGCATGGTCGAAGGCCAGGCCGTCGGCGTCGCTGCGGCCCTGTGCGCGCAAGCGGGCGTCGAGCCGGCCGACATCAACATCGCGACGCTGCGCCAGACGCTTCTGGCGCAGGGGGTCATCCTCTGAGCGCCTCCACAGGAGGGCAATGCGCATGAAGATCGAGCGCGTGGAGGTGCGCCACCTGGCGCTCCCCATGAAAGGTCACTTCACAACCAGCTTTGGCCGCTTCGAGGATCAGCACTTCGTCATCGTCAAAGCCTGGTCGGACGGCCTGGTGGGCTACGGCGAGGCGGCTTCGCACTTCGGGCCGGTCTACAGCTCCGAGACGCCGGACTCTATCTATCTGGCGCTGCGCGACCATATCCTGCCGTGCGTCGTGGGCCAGGACTTCGCCGGCCCGCAAGCGCTGCTGCGCGCCCTGGACTGGATTCGGGGCAACCAGTATGCCAAGTCCGCCATCGAGATCGCGCTGACGAACCTGCTCGCCCAGGCGGCCGGCCAACCCCTGCACACCTGGCTCGGCGGGACGCAGCCCGAAATTCGCGTCGGCGTCAGCATCGGCATCCAGGACAACGTAGATCAACTGCTGGGGCGCATCCAGCAATACCTGGACGAAGGCTACGTCCGCATCAAGATGAAGATTCAGCCCGGCTGGGATGTGGACGTGGTGCGTCGCGTGCGCGAGCGCTACCCCGATATCACGCTGATGGTAGATGGCAACTCGGCCTATACCCTGGCCGACGCCGAGCATCTCAAGCAGCTCGACGCCTTCAATCTGCTGATGATCGAGCAACCGCTGGCCTGGCACGACGTGGTGGATCATGCCAAGTTGCAGGCCGGCCTACGCACGCCGATCTGCCTGGACGAGAGCATCCATCATGTGGACGATGCGCGCCATGCCATCGAGCTGAAGAGCTGTCGGATCATCAACATCAAGCCGGGGCGCGTCGGGGGCTATCTCAATTCCAAGAAGATTCATGATCTGTGCCAGGCCAACGGCATCGCCAACTGGATCGGCTGCAACCTGGAATCGGGGGTCGGGCAGATGAGCAAGATCGAGCTGGCGGCGCTGCCGAACTGCACGCTGCCGGCCGACATGGCTCCCAGCAACCGCTACTACGTCGAGGACATCGTCGAGCCGGCCATCGTCTTGTCGCCGCGCGGCGCCATCCCGGTCTCGAACCAGGTCGGAGGCAGCTATCGGCCGATCCAGCAAAAAATGGAGAAGTACACGCTCAAGAAGTTCGAGGCGTAGGGGAGTCTGGAGCCTCGCGCCGGTTACGGGTTCCGCAAAAGCGCAGCGGCCTCTCTCGTGCTGAGAGAGGCCGCTGTCCTTGTTGCTACGCCCGCAAGACGCCGTTCAGCTCTTTGCCCAACTGCTTGACAATCTTCTGGTACGGCCCCTGCACCTCCCGGTCGGTCAGGGTGCGGTCGGGGGCCTGGAATTGCAGCGAGAAGGCCAGGCTCTTCTTCCCTTCGGGGATCGGCTGGCCGCGATAGACGTCGAACAACTCGACGCTCGCCAACAGGCCGCCGCCGGCTTTGCGGATCACCGCCTCGACCGTCGCGGCCGGCACGCTATCATCCACCACCACCGCCAGGTCTTGCGCCACGGCCGGATAGCGCGGCGTCGGGCGCGTCCGCACGACGCGTTGCGCCGGCGCCAGCAGCGCCTCCAGCTCGAACTCGGCCAGGCAGACGACCGGATAGGCCAGCTCGAACTTCTCTTTCACCAGCGGATGCGCCTCGCCGAACTGGCCGACCGGCCGGCCCTTGACCAGC
>CAIQJD010000365.1 GCA_903872005.1 uncultured bacterium
TCAGGATTCCCACGCGGCTGATTGTGCGCGAGTCTACCATGCGCTCCTGGCATGGGGCCGGCGCGATGGAGGGGTAGCGGCGCATGGATGATCACCTGAACCGCATCGGCATCGCGTTCAAGCGCCGGCTGGCGGCCGGCGAGCTGCTCCTGGGCGGCACCCTGGGCATCCCGCACACCATCGCGGCCAAGATGATGGCCCGCGCCGGCTTCGACTACGTCTTCATAGACCTGGAGCATTGGCCGATCAATATTGAGACGTTGCAGGCGCTTCTGGATCAGTTTCGGGACGCAGACGCGCTGCCCATCGTGCGCGTGCCCTGGAACGATGCCGTATGGGTCAAGCATGCGCTAGACGCCGGCGCGCGGGGGATCATCTTCCCCTCGATTGGCTCGCCCGAAGAAGCGCGGCAGGCCGTGTCCCATTGCCGCTATCCGCCGCTGGGCACGCGTGGCTTCGGGCCGATCTGGGCCACCGATTTCGGCCTGAGCCGGGCCGACTATGCGGCGACGGCCAACGCGGCGATCTTCGTCGGGGTTATGATTGAGCATATCCAGGCGGTGGAGCGGGTCGGGGAAATTGCCGCGCTGGATGGGGTGGATGGCGTGATGATCGGGCCATCGGATTTGTCTGGCTCCCTGGGCATGCTGTTGCCGCAGGTCAGCGGCGCCGGCGAGATCCCGGAAGTGCGCCAGGCCGTGGATGCGATCATTGCCGGCTGCCGCCAGGCGCGCAAGCCGGTTTTCCATGCCGCCGGCGCGGATGCGGCGGCAGTCATGCAGGCTTATGCGCGTGGCGTGCAGGCGGTGAACATCGGTTCCGACACGAACCTGATCGTGGGCATGGCCCAGCAAACGATCAAGGGCGTCCGGGCGGCCACAAGCCAGATGCGGGCCGGCGGCTGATGGAGGATGGCATGATGGACGCAACGCACCAGGATTGGACGCCAGGCGACCCCATCGGGTACATCCGGCCAGAGATCCCCGCCTTCCGCGTGCCGGCCTATGCCGGCCGGCGCTACGTGACGATGGCGCCGGACACGTTGGACTTGCAGGATCGGGCAGCCCTGGGCATCAATGTCCTCACCCGCAGCACCGATCCCTTGGCCGACTATGAGATCTACTTCTGGATGCGCGTGATGTCCAATCCGCCGGTGCTGATCCATGACTACAGCGACATCTGCGAGATGAAGTTCATGGAAGCCCTGCCGCTGTTGCGTATCATCACCGGCTCGGACGCCAACGCCCAGGTAGATCGGCGCTGGATGGAAGTCGCGTTGCACCAGCAGGGGCCGGATGGGCTGGCGTACTGGCCCAAGAAGGGCCGGCCGTGGACGCTGGAGGGGACTTTCGACACCTACGTGCGCGCCGGCGCCGCCGATGCCGACGCGCAGTTGCTCGTGCCGGTCTATTGCGGCCGGCTCCTGCGCGCGCTGACGCTGTACGCCCAGCGCGATGGCGGCCCTTTCTGGAAGGGCGTCGCAGAACGGATGGTGGATGGCCTGGCCGATCTGGCGATTGATGCGGGACGCTACGCCTACTTCTCGCCGCAGCCGACCTGGGCGCGCAAAGGGAGCACCGAAGACGCCGGCCGGCAGTTCCCCGGCCTCGGCGGACATGCCGGCTTCGTGGTCTCTGGTCTGACGAAGGTATATCAAACGACCGGCTACGAGCCGGCGCGACGTCTGGCGCACAAGCTGATCCGCTATCTGCTGGACGAGTCCTCGTACTTTGATGGGGAAGCGCGCTTCCTGCCCGACCAGTTGCCGGCGCCGGGGCGGCCGACGCGCGCCCATTTCCACTGCCACACGCTCAACCTCCAGGCGTTCCTGGAGTTCGGTCTGGCAATCGGCGACGCCGGCCTGGTGGAGTTCGCGCGCCAGGGCTTTGAGTACGGGCGCGCCCGGGGCAATGCCGTGCTGGGGTATTTCCCGGAGGGCCTGGACACGCCGGAGTTCGAGCATTCGGAGCTGTGCGAAGTCGCCGACATGATCGCGCTGGCGCTGAAGCTGAGCGCCGGCGGAGTCGGCGACTACTGGGACGACGCCGACCGCTGGGCGCGCAATATGTTCGCCGAGGGCCAACTGACGCGCACCGATTGGATTGCGCGGTTGCACCATCTGGCCACCGACAAATGGGATGAGGCGGATCGGCCGCGCTCGGCGGTGGCTTACAATGAGACGAGCGACCGGGCCGTCGAGCGGAGCCTGGGCGCTTTTGCCGGCTATCCGACGGCCAACGACTGGTGGCCGGGCGCCGGCATGGGGACGATGCACTGCTGCACGGGCAACGGCACGCGCGCCATTTACTACCTCTGGGATCACATCCTGACCCATGACGCCGGCCGGCTACGGGTCAACCTGCTCCTCAACCGCGCCTCGCCGTGGGCCGATATTGACAGCCACATCCCCTATGTCGGCCAGGTGGATGTCAAGGTGAAGCAGCCCCTCGATCTGGCGCTGCGTATCCCGGAGTGGGTGCAGCCGGGCGAGACGCGCTGCCAGGTGAACGGCCAGGATCGGACGGTCACCTTCCGCGGCCGCTACGCCGAGGTGGGCGCCGTCACGCCGGGCGATGGCGTGACTCTGACGTTCCCGATTGCGGAGCGCATGGAAGCGATCTGGGTGGAGAAGGACAAGTATGTGGTCATCCGCAAGGGGAATGAAGTGGTCAGCATAGACCCGGCCGGCCGCTACTGTCCGCTCTACCTGCGGGAGCACTACCGGCAGAACAGCACGCGTTGGCGGCAGGTTGAGCGCTTCGTGTCGGACGAGATCGTCCACTGGTGATGCGCGCCGGCGCGCCAGAGCAAAGGATTGGCTATGGGCAAGGGACAACGCTACCCGTCGGAGAGCCAGGTCGCTTACGATGCTCGGACCGGGGCGCGCGTGCGCCAGGTGACGAGCGCGCCGGCGATTCACCTGCACCCCTACTACTATACCTCGGCCTACGATGACGCCATGCGCCGGTTGGCCTTCAGCTCCACGCGCTTCGGCGCGGCGCAAATCTTCGTGGAGGATCAGGCGAGCGGCGATCTGATCCAGATCACGGCGCGCGATGACCTGGCCGGCGGCTCGCTGCTTCCCTCGCGCGATGGGAAGTACATCTACTTCTCCACCGCCGGGGCCGGCTGGCGTGTGAATACCGAGACGTGCGAAGAGGAGCGCCTGGTGAGCGCGGCGGAGGTCGCGGCGCGGGTGGGCGCGCCGGTCGCGGCGGCCGGCGGGGCCACCGGGCTGAGCGGCGATGACGCGTGGGTGGCGCTGGCGCTGGGCGCCGGCGATGAAGCCAATCTTGTCGTGCTGAACACGCGCAGCGGCGTATGGGACGTGATCGTGCGCGGGCCGATTGGACATTGCCAGTTTTGCCCGGATGACCCGACCGTGATCTGGTATGGCAAGTCGTTGCAAGATCGCATCTGGGCGGTGAATCGGGATGGGACGCAGAACCGCCGGCTCTATCAGCGCCAGCCGGAGGAGTGGGTGACGCACGAGTCGTGGCTGCATGGGACGCGGGAAGTGATCTTTGCCGTGTGGCCGCAAGGGTTGCGCGCGGTGCATGTGGATACGGGCGTGGTGCGGACGGTGACGACCTTCAACGCCTGGCACGCCAGCAGCAATCGCGCCGGCTCGCTCATGGTGACGGACACGGCCTTTCCCGACATCGGCTTGCAATTGTTTGATCCGCGTGACGGCGTCGGCCGGCCGGTCCCGCTCTGTTACCCGGCGGCGTCGTGCCTGGGCGACCACTGGAAGGGGCCATTCCCGTATAGTCATGGCCCGATCCCGATCTACGCGCCGCCGCAGACGCACCCGCATCCTTCGTTCTCGCCCAACGGGCGCTATGTCGTCTATACCAGCGACCGCAGCCGGCGGGTCAGCGAGTCGCAAATCTATGAAGTCGAGTTGCCTTCGCCATACTGGGCATAGGAGATTCAAGCGTGAAACTGAAGAATCCTATTGACATCGCTTTGATCGGCACTGGGTTTCGTTCGCAGACCGTCTACCGTTCGCTCTTCGCGCCCCTGGCGGCGCAGGGCGTGCGCCTGACCGCAGTGTGCGATCCGGTGCGTCAGCATGCGGATGCGTATGCCCAAAGTCTCGGCGTGCCGGCGTTCTATTCATTGGCGGACCTGGTGCGCGCCCGGCCCATGGAGGCGGCCATCGTCTGCGCGCCGGTGGACTTGCACCATTCTGTCTCGTGCTACCTGTCGCAGCATGGCATCCACAGCCTGGTGGAGACGGGCATGGCGAGTTGTCTGGCGCAGGCGCAGGACATGGCGCGTGTGGCGCGCGCCAACAAGGTGGTGATGCGGATCGGCGATCAGTTCTTCCGGCTGCCATTCCAACGCATCGCCCAGCAGATCGAGCGCAGCGGCTTTCTGGGGCCGATGAACCGGATCGTCAGCACCTTCGACCATACGGGGTTCCACAATAACTCGTGCTGGATCATGTTCTTCCGCTCTTACCCGGAGTGGGCGCAGTCTGTCGAGCATACGATGCCGACGGTCCCGCACACCTTCTCGGCCATCCGGCATTTCACCTCGGAGACGTTCCACGTGAACGTCTTCGGCTTCCCCGGCGGGCGGTTGGTGTGCGATCTGACCGGCAACGCCAAGGGGTTATTGGGCCGGCAGCCGCGCCCCGGTTACACGCAGTTCGAGGGGCAGCGCGGGACATTCATCTGGCAGGCGGCCGGCCGTTGGAATGGGCCGCTGCACCAGGGCGAAGGCGAAGTGCGCTACTGTTCGGATGAGGCTCTGGCGGCCGGCGCGATTGCCGACACGGTCTACCCGCTGGTGTTTGCCCAGGAAAACGAGTTCATGAAGTCGTTGCACGTCAATCTGCCCATCGGGAAGCTGGAGTACGTGAATCCGTTCTACGGGCCGGTGCACGAGCCGACGAATATGCTCGACTACTACCACGCCTCGGTCGCCGAGCATGTGCTGGAGTTCGCGCGGGTGATCCGTGGCGAGGGCGTATCGGAGTATACCGACGAGGACGCCATCATGGCGATGACGATGGACGTGGCGACGCGTGAATCCATCTTGCGCGAGGGCGCCCGGGTGAAGCTGCCATTGCAAGGCCGGCTGGAATCGGAGGAGCGCACGCTGGCGAGCCTGCGGGCGAAGTATGGCGTAGATCCGATGGATGCGGAAGCGATGATGGAGATCGCGGTGTCGCGCACATAGTGGATGCATTTGTGCGGCGGCCGGTTGGCGGACGACGGGGTATCGGGAGACCTGGGACGGGGAGATGCGATTTTGGGTAGCCGGCTGAGTTGGCGGCAGGCGTTACGCACGCTGCGCCGGCGGTTGTGGCCGCCACTGGCGAACACTGACGAGCAGAACGCCAGGAGCCTGTACATGGAGGTGTTTTGGGGACAGGCGCATGGCGTGGTGGCCCAGTTCCACGCGCCGTACGCGCTGCGCCTCGGCGCAACGAATACCGAGATTGGCCTGCTCAGCTCGCTGCCGTCGCTGTTGGCGCTGGTCCTCGGCATGCCGGCCGGATACCTGTTCAGCCGCTTCAGCAATCATCGGGCATGGCTGGGCGTGACGATCTTCATCCATCGGTTCAGCCTGTTGCTGGCGGCGTTCATTCCCTGGCTGTTCGTGCAGCGGCCGGGAGCGGCGCTGGTCTGGTTGATCGTCATCTTCTCTGTGCCGGGGACCTGCTTCTCCGTGGGTTGGAATCCCACGCTGGCCGAGGTCATCCCGGAGGTGAATCGGGCGCGCGTCTTCGCGGTACGCAATACGCTGGCTGCGGTGGCGCTGACGGGAGGATTGTATCTGGCCGGCCGTTGGTTGGCGACGCGGCCCTTTCCCATCAACTATCAGGTCATGTACATCGTGGCCTTCGCCGGCTCGCTGATCAGCAGCCTGTTCATCGCCCTGGTCAAGCCGCCGGCGACGGCGGCGCCTGCGACCGGCGGCCGGCGCATATCGCCGGCGACCTTGTGGAAACAGATTCGGGTTGCCAGGACACAGCAGCCGGATTTCATACGGATCACGCTCAACACCTTCGCCCATTCGGTTGGTCTGTGGATGATTGGCCCGATATACGTCCTGTACTATGTGCGGACGCTGGGGGCCGCCGATAGCTGGATTGCGCTGAATCTGATGTTGGCGAATCTGTCGCCGATTGTCGGGTACTATATCTGGCAACGGGCCATTGCCCGTTGGGGCGAGAACCGCGTGCTGAAGTGGACGATCAGCGTGGTGGGTTTCTACCCGCTCCTGGTCGGACTCACGCCGAGCCTGTCGCTGATCCTGGCCTGGACGGCCATCAACGGACTGATCACGCCGGGGGTGAATCTGAGCCACTTCAATATGTTGCTGAAGGTATCGCCGCCGGCCGAGCGGGCGAACTACCTGGCGGCCTACGTGGTGATGATGAATGCCGGCGCATTCGTGATGCCCCTGGTGGGCGTGTATCTGGCGGATCGTTTGGGGTTCGCGTTGCTCCTGGTAGCCGGCGGGCTGCTCTGCTTGCTCGGCTCCAGCCTGTTTCGCTGGCGCGCGTTGCGAACGCCGGACAGTCTGGCGCTCAGGAGCAACGCCACATCCGGTTAGGGTCAGGCGCCGGCCGGCGCCAGGCTGCGGTATGGCGTCGTGGTCGCGCTTGATAATGCAAGACGCAATGGGATGAGAGAAGTAGGAGAGGAGGAGATGGCCGAACAGGAAATCGGGTCGGGTGAACGCGTAGGGCGCGGAGTGGCCGATCCGGCCGGGCGCGGCTTGGTGGTCAAGTCTGGACCGCTGTACGAATGTGGTGAAGAGAGCAAGTTCAACGAACGTCGAAGGAGGATGGTGTGATGAAACGTCAATTGGTTCTTGCGGTTGTCGTCATCCTGGCGCTCGTACTCTCGGCGTGCGCGGCGACGCCTACGGCAGCCCCCACGACAGCGCCGGCGGCGACGCAGGCCCCTACGAAGGCGCCGGCCGCGGCAACGAACACGGCTGCGCCGGCGAAGCCCGCCGGCCTCGTGAATGCCTGGGGCAAGACGTTGCCGGCTGACGCCGCTCCGCTAGACAAGCAGGTGTGGCGCATCGCGGGCATCGA
>CAIQJD010000366.1 GCA_903872005.1 uncultured bacterium
CGATCTGGTCGAGCATCTGGATGCGCCCTTCTTGCTCATTTCGTTCAACGATGAAGGCTTCATCCGGCCGGCGGAGATGCGCGCCATGCTGGATCAGTTAGGCGCCGTCGCAGTGATCGAGACGCCCTACAACGCCTTTCGCGGGAGCAGGAATCTGGAGGAGCGGTCCATCCATGTGACGGAACTCCTCTTTCTGGTTGAGAGAAAGTAAAGTGATATTGGGAAGTTGACCACCATGCAACTGGTAGACTTGCGCGCCGGCGCGGTGTTGGCCGGCTATGATCGAATCCGTGAGGCGGAGGCGCTGCTGCCGACGCGTTGGCGCCAGCGCCTGTTGCGCGGCTATGCCGCGCAGCGCCAGGGCTACGAGCGGGCCAGGGAGGCGCACCGCCGGCGCATGGCGCGCGGGGGCCGGCGGTTCCTGCTCGGCGCGGCGCTGGCGCTGCTGGCGGCGCTGGTCGGCGGCCTGGTCGTCTGGCTGGGCGGCGACGCGCTGCGCCAGTTGCCCGCGGCGCGCAATCTCGCGCTGGGCATCGCCCTCGGAGGGTGGCTGCTGGCGCTGGGGTTGGGCCTCTGGTGGGGAGTGCGCGGCCGCATCGGGGGGCCGCGTCCGCCGGCGCACCCGCCGGCCGTGCGCGTGGAGAGGCTGCTGCCCCAATGGCTGGAGGGCCTGCGCGGCGCGCTGCCGGCGCTGCCGGCGGACAAAGGCGCGGAGGGTGAGTTCGCGTTCGTCAAGGCGCTGCTGGCGCTGGATATGCCGGGATACATCTTCTACCGTATTCAGCAAGAGCGGGGCGATGACCTGGATGTGGTGCTGGTATGGCCGGCCGGCCTGTACGTCTTTGAGGTGAAGAACTGGATGGGGACGGTGGCGTGGCGCGAGGGCGCGTGGCGTCATCTCGGTCTCAATGGGCAGCCGGCCGATGTGGGCGAGCCGCCGGACCAACAGTGGCAGCGCATGGCCGATGATCTGGTCGAGACGCTGCTACGCCGCGCGCCGGAACTGCTGGAGCGCCTGCCGGCCCTGGGCAAACCGCGTGGCGGTCTCGTCTTCACGCATCCGCTGGCCCGCTATGAGATCGCGGCCGACGCGCCCTTCCGCTGGGGCACGCCGGCCGCCTGGATGACGCATCTGTTGAAGGCCCGGCCGTCGGCCGGCCTGTCGGAGCGCGACCAGATGGCGATACTGGATGCGCTCCTGGCGCGCCATCAGCAGATCAGCGGCGGCCCGGACAGCCGGTCGCTGGATCTGCACGCGCAACACCTGATCGCAGCCGTTGAGGCTTCCCTGGCCGCCGCGCCCGGCGCGGCGCGACGCGGGGGGCCGGCCTGATCGCCAGGAGGAGGGGGGCCGATGGCGCGCAAACCGCTGGTTCTGGCGAATTGGAAGATGACCATGGGCGTCGTCGAGAGCCTGACCTTCGTGCGCGATTTCCAGGCGCGCGCCGGCGACTTGACCCAGCAGGTGGATGTCATCCTCTGCCCGCCCTGCACGGCGCTGTGGGCCATCGCCGCAACGGCGCGCGAAGCGCACCTGCACCTGGGCGCGCAAAACCTGGCCGCGTCGGATGAGCCGGCGCAGACGGGCGAAATCTCGGCGGCGCTGCTGGCTGAAGCCGGCGCGCGTTGGGCGATGGTGGGCCATTGGGAAGTGCGCCGGCGCTGCGGCGACGATGAGGATGTCTTGAATCGCAAGGTGCGCGTCGCGCTGGCGGCCGGCCTGACGCCCATCATCTTCGTGGGGCCGGCGCGCGACGATGCGACGCCGCTCTTCACCGTATTGGAGCGCCAACTGGCGCGTAACCTGGCCGGCTGCGGCCGGCCGCATGTCGCCGGTATGGTCTTCGTCTTCGAGCCGGAGGAAGCTATCGGCGCGGCGCGTCCCTGGTCGCCGGAGCGCGCGGCGGCCGGGCCGGCCTTCATCCGCGGCTGGCTGGCCGGCCAGTGGGGCGACGCGCTGGCCGAGGGGGCGCGCATCTTGTATGGCGGGAGCGTGACGCCGGAACACGCCGGCAGTTTGCTGGCTTTCGCGGATGTGGATGGGCTGGGCGTGGGGCGCGGCGGGCGGACGGCGGCGAGTCTGGCGGACATTGCGCGGCAGGTGGCCCGGATGAAGCGGGTGGAGTGATCCCATGCAGCGAAGCCGCGCCGGCCGGCGCCTCTTTCTGCCCCTGGCAATGCTCTGCGCCGTGCTGGCGTTGGGCCTCTTGCGCTGGCGCTTCCCGGAGCGCTCTCTGACCGCGACGGGCGCGACCGCGTGGTGGAATGCGGCCTTCGCCCTGGGGCTGTGGGGTCTGGTCTTGCTGCTTGGATTGTCGGCCGGCTGGGGGGTGTTGCGGCGGCTGCGGCCGGCCGGCATGACGCTCCTGGAGCGCCTCTGTTTTAGCCTGCCCCTCGGGCTGGGGATGATCTCGACGGGCGTATTGGCGCTGGGTTTGGCCGGCTTCTTACGCCCGTGGGCCATCGCCGCCTGGTTGTTGTTGGTCATGGGATTGACCTGGCGCGAGTGGAGCGGGGCGCTGCGCCGGCTGCCGGCCTGGGTGGCCGAAGCGCCAGCCGGCTGGCGCCGGCTGGGCCTGGCCGAGAAGGTCATCTGCGCCATCGGCGCGCTGCTCTTCATCCTCAGTCTCTTCCAGGCGCTCTCGCCTCCCTGGGACTATGACGGCCTGATGTATCATCTGCAAGGCCCGCGCCTCTTCTTGCAGAGTGGCCGCATCACGCTCCTGACCGATCTCTGGCAGGCCAATGGCCCCTTTGGCACCGAGATGCTTTTCACCATTGGGTTGGCTTTCGGCAGCGATCTCTTTGCCCGGCTGATGCACCTGGCCTATACGGTCATCCTGGTCATGGCAACCTGGGGGCTGGGGACGCGGTTGGTGGGCAAGAAAGCCGGCTGGATTGCCGCGTCAGTGCTTTTGGGGCAGCCGATCTTTCCCCTGTGGGCCAGTCTGGCCTATATTGATATTGCCTGGTCGAGCTATGAATTCCTCGGCCTGTATGCCGTGATGCTGTGGGCGCGCGAGCGGCAGCCGCGCTGGTTGGCGCTGGCCGGCCTGTTGGTGGGCTACGGTATGGGCTGCAAATACCTGGGGTTGGGCGGAGCGGCGGCGGCCGGCATCCTGTTGCTCTGGCTCGGCCGGCGCGACGGCTGGCGCGCCGGCATGCGCGCCGCGCTGACTTTCGGCCTGCCGGCGATGTTGGTCGCTGCGCCCTGGTACGTGAAGAACTGGGTGTGGGCCGGCAACCCCGTCTATCCGCTCTATTTCGGCGGGAAAGATTGGGACGCCCAGCGGTTTGACCTTTTGATCACCTATCTGCGGAGCTTTGGCACCGGCCATCGCTGGTACGACTACCTGCTCTTGCCCTGGAACATCTATTTTCGCCGCGTGCGCTTCGGCACCTTCATGGGCAGCATTGACATGCCCAGCCCGTTGTTCATCCTGGGTTTGCTCTACCCGCTCACGCGCCGGCCGCGCCGGTTGACGCCCCTGGCCCTGGCTATGCTCCTGCGGTTCGGCGTCTGGGCGCTCGGATCGCACCAGCAACGCTTCTTGCTGCCGCTCTTTCCCCTGGCGAGCCTGTTCGCCGGCGCGGTCCTGGCC
>CAIQJD010000367.1 GCA_903872005.1 uncultured bacterium
ACGCCCGCGAAGGCTTCACCTCGAAGGAGGACGCCCTCCCGCCCAAGATGTTCCAACCCTTGAAGGGCGGGCCGAGCGACGGCTTCGTCGTCACGCATGCGGAAGCGGACGCCTATCGCGCCATGTACTACCGCGTCGCCGGCTGGGATGAAGAAGGCCGGCCGACCCGCGGCAAGCTCGAAGAACTCGACCTCGACTGGCTCGCGGACATGCTCTACAAGTAGCCCACACGCGCAACCTCCCGCCGGCATTGAGCCGGCGGGAGGTTCTTTTTTGCCCCGCCCTATTGCCCCTGCGTTACTGACTGCATACCATCTCCTGCACCTGCCGGGCGATCTCCGTGACGACGCGTCGCGCCCGGCCATAGTGTTCCAGGCGGGTATTGTCCACGTAAAACCACAGGCGCAGATTCACTTTCCCATCGCCAAACGTGCGAAAGACGACCATTGGGTTCTTCCACGCCTCCGGCCGCAGCTTGTATTGCTGTTGTATCCACGCCCGCAACTGGCGAGCGGCATCGTCCAGGCGGACTTCCACCGTGTCGCGCGGCCGATTCAACTTCTGCTTCAGCTCGTTCCATTCACGCGCCAGCATCGCATTGCGATCCTGCCACAAAGCGCGCTGCGCCGGCTGCTCTTCCGCTTCCGACCAGGGGTCCGGCTCCGCCGCCCAGGCCGCCGCGCTGGCAAGCACATTGTCGAGCAATACCTGCGCCGGCGCAACGAAATCCCGCTCAATGACACTCAGCTCCGTGCGATTGAACCCGTCGCGTTCGTCGCGCGTCAAGATGTCGGCTAGTTGGCTCAGCGCCTCCTGAAATGCCACCAGATCGCAATCCAGCTTCCCTTCCAGCTCCAGCTTGTGGATCGCCCCCTGATAGTGATGCACCTCTTCCATGATCTGTGTGCGCGCCGGGTCGCCGGCCAGCAACGCGCCGGCCTCTCGCAGCATGACCGCGATCCGCTCGTGCACCAGCGGCAGCTTCTTTTCCAGGTCTTGCACCAAGACACACGGGTGCGCCGCGGCGATGCGCTGGGTCGTCTGCTGCACGTGCGCCAGGTTCTCGCTGCACGGCACCGTGAAGTCAATGTACACCTTTTGCTCGGCCGTCGGCTTGGTGATGTTGACAATCGTCGAGTTGGAGAGGACCTTGTTCGGCACGAAGACTGTCGAGTGTTCATCCAGCGAATAGAGCGCCGTAGAGCGCAGGCCCAGGCGTTGCACTTCGCACAGTTTGCCGTCCGGCAGGATGATGAGATCGCCATGCCGGAAAGGCGCTTCGATCAATAGGCTCATGCCGCTGAAGATGTTCGAGAGCGTATCCTGCAAAGCCAGGCCCAGGACGAGGCCGATAACGCCGGCGCCCAGCAGCACCGACGTCACGTTCACACCCCACTGTGGCAAGATCAACAGCGCCGCCGTCACAATCAAGATCACCGGCCCGAACAGATTCAGGAACGGGATCAGTACGTCGTCCACCTGGCTCTCGGTGTTCTTCGCCCACTGACTGCCATAGTACCCCAGAATATCGCGCAGCACGCGCCACAGCAGCCGCACGACGATGAGGATGAGGAGCGTCTCGAAGATCGGCCCCAGCCAACTGATGGCCTTGGCCGGCCAGGGCAGCAGATCCAGCGATTTGATCAAGCCATAAGCCAGAGTCAGGATGACCACCGGCCGGCGCAGGATCTCGACCAGAATGTCCTCAATCTCGCCGGGGATACGTTGCGCCAGCCACTTCAATACGTATGTGAACAGCAGGTAGAGCAGAAAAGCCAGGATCGCCCAGCCCAGTAGATTCACGAGGAACGAGCCAAATGGATTGCTGAGGAAGCCCAATGCCGGCGGAAGCGCAATCTGGTAGCCGAAAACCGTAATCATAGACACCCCCCGTGTCAGACTTTGTCGCGCCGATCATAGCGGGATCCGCCGGTCAACGCGCCGGCGCCAAGAGGAGCGGAATATGCGCGCGCCGTATCACCTGCGGCGCGACACTCTCCGCCCAGAAAGCCGCCAGACCCCCTCGTCCGTGCGTGCCCAGCGCCACCAGGTCGCTGTCGGCCTGGCGCGCCGTGCGGATGATGACCTGCGCCGGGTCGCCGCGTCCCACCTGCGCGGCCGCCGGCGCGCCCTGCGCCTGCGCCAATGCCACGCGGCCGGCCAGATACGCGGACGCCCCATCTTCGTGCAAGTCCAACAGCGCCGAGGTTGCCCCAGGCAAGAAACGCGCCCGGACGCGCGCCTCACCCGCAAGCGTTGCCGGCGTCGGCACGACCATCACCAGCCGCAGTTCGCCGGCGCAAGCTCGCCCCAACCCGATGGCCGTCTCCAGCCCGCTCTCATGCGCCGGATCGCCGTCCAGCGGGACCAGCAGCCGCCGGCAGGCGAACGCCGGCGCTCTCCCGAAACGCGGCGGCTGGATCAACAAGACCGGCGACTCGCCCAGCGCGATCACCTGTTGAGGGATGCTTCCGAACAACCAGTCACGCAGGCCGCCCTTCCCATGCGTACACATCACGATCAGATCCGGGCCCAATTCCTCTACGTGCTCCGCCAAGCTGCGCGCCACATCGCTCACCGCAGTCGTATGCACGTGCCATTCCACCGCAGAACCGGCCGGGAACGCGCGCGCCGCGACCTCGCTCAGATACGCGTCGGCCTCCGCCGGGGCCGCCAGGTGGCGCTCGCCATGCACCACCTGCGGCGCGTCCCGCTCAATCACATGTACCAGGGCCACCCGCGCGCCCAGCCGTTGACCCAGATACGCCGCCGCCGGCAGCGCCGCCTCCGCCAGGCGCGACCCGTCCAACGGAACCAGCAGATGGTGGAACATCTCAGCGCTTCCTTTCATCCCCCCGTGAAGGTGCGTGCCAGGAGGTAGATGTTGAGCGCCACAATGAGCGCCGCGAGGCACGACGCCAGGACAGTCGTCAGCCGGCGGTTGACCAACACGCCCATGATGTCGCGCCGGCTGGTGAAGAGCACCAGCGGGATAATGGCGAAGGGCAGGCCGAAGCTCAACACCACCTGGCTCATGACCAGCGTGTGGGTCGGCTCCAGCCCGATGAAGATCACGAGGAGCGAAGGGCCCATCGTCGCCAGCCGGCGCACCCAGACCGGTATCTGGCGCTGCAAGAAGCCCTGCATCACAATCTGCCCCGACATGGTGCCCACGGACGACGAGGATAGACCGGACGCCAGCAAGGAGATCGCGAAGACCCAGCTCGCCGCCGGGCCGAGAAGCGGCACCAGCGTCTGGTGCGCCTGTTCAATCGTGCCCACGCCCTGCATCCCGGCCCGATGAAAAGTAGCCGCCGCCATCATCAGCATCGCCGCATTGATCAGGCCGGCCAGCCCCATCGCCACGACCACATCCACCACCTCGAAGCGGAACAGCCGGCGCAGTTGCGCCGGCTCGCGCACCACAATGCGCCCCTGCATCAGCGATGAATGCAAGAAGATGACATGGGGCATCACCGTCGCGCCCAGGATGCCGGTTGCGAGCAGGATACTTCCGACGCCGCTGAACTGGGGCACGACCGCATGAAAGAGCACTTGGCCCCAGTCCGGCCGATCGAGTACCGTCTCAATCAGGTAGCTCAGGGCGATGATGCCCACCAGTACACTGATGACCGCTTCCAGCGGCCGGAAGCCATAGCGCTGTAGACTCAGAATAAGGAAGGTGGCCAGCGCCGTGAGGATGCCGGCCAACCAGAGTGGGATGCCAAACAGAAGATTGAACCCGAGCGCGGCCCCCAGGAACTCGGCCAGGTCGGTGGCGATGGCGACCGTCTCCATCACGCCCCACATGACCAGCACCACCGGCCGGGGAAATTGGCGCCGGCAATGCTCCGCCAGATTGGCCCCGGTGGCGATGCCCAGCTTGGCCGACAACGACTGAATCAACATCGCCATCAGATTGCTGGCAACCACCACCCACAGCAATGTATAGCCGAACTGCGCCCCGCCCTGGATGTTGGTCGCGAAGTTGCCCGGGTCCACGTAGGCAACGCTGGCAATGAATGCCGGCCCCAGGAACGGCAGCAGCCGCGCCAGACCGCGCTTGGCGCTGCGGCCGGCCAAGATATCCGTGGCGCTTTCCACCGCGTCGGCGCTGGGCGACTGGGCTTCGGCCTGCTCCTTCGGCCTGCTATCCATGCTTCTCCCTCGCTGGTTCCAGCTTATCCGCGCCATCTGGCCGCTCTCGGCCCCAGCGTAGCAGGAAATATAGCACACCCCGGCCGCGGCGTCAATCCCCCGACGAGCGCTCCCATGCGCCACAGAATTCCGCAGACTGACCTCGCCGGGGTATTGACAAACACAGCATATTGTAATATACTCTATAGCAATTGAATAATGTTATACATCGAATAGTCGCCCTTTGCGCCGTGTGACTCCAGCAGGACCATCCGATAGCGGCTGGTCTTGCTTCTATTACGATCACTTGTGTCGTACTTCTATTGCGCTAGGGAGGTGAAACGTGTATCGGTTCAAGCTGTCAAGCATCACCATTCTACTTCTGGCCTGCATCCTGTTGGCGCCGGCCGGCGCCCCCGTCTTCTCCCAGGCCGCCCTGGACAACCCACCGGCCCCTGCCGGAGAAGATGTCCTTCCCGCGCCGCTCGCGCTACGCGCCCCCGCCAACGACCCGCTGCGGTCTCCGACCAACCCCCAGATCGGAGCGCGCGCGTTCGACCCTTACCAGCAGACCAACGAAGCCGCTCCCTCGTGGCAACGCTGGCCTTATGGCAGCCCCGACCCGACCTTCGGCTACTTGTATGATGTGGCCTGGACGCCGGCCGTCGCCGGCCAGACCCGCCAGGCGTGGGCCGTCGGCTTCACCACGGACTTCCAAGGCACCGCCCTGCATTGGGATGGCCGGAGCTGGCAACGCACGCCCTTGCCGGGCGGCGCCGGCATGATCGGCCACGTCTCCGTCATCAGCGCCAACGACGTTTGGGCCGCTGGCGATGCTTTCCTGCACTGGGACGGTTCTGCCTGGAGCATTGGCGGCCGGCTGCAGCCCGGCGTGGCAGACATCGTGCTGACGCTGCAGATGCTTTCGCCAACCCTCGGCTTCGCCGGCACGTTCAAGGGCTACATCTATACCTGGGATGGCTCGGACTGGACGCGCGGCGACCAGATCTCCGGCCTCGACGTACAGACTCTCCACATGTTCGATGCGAACAACGGCTGGGCCGCCGGCCAGCAGGGCGTCATCCTGCGCTGCCAGAATGGCGTCTGGAGCCGCGTCTATAGCCCCGTCTCGCACAGTTTCATCAGCATGTCTTTCATCTCGCCCAACGACGGTTGGCTCGTCGGGACGGGCGGCACCTTCCTGCACTGGGATGGCGCCGCCTGGACGCCGGTCTTCGTCCCTGGAGCCACCGCGACCGTGGGCATATCCATGCGTACCCCCACCGACGGCTGGGCCGTCGGCGAGCTGGGCAAGGTCTTCCATTGGGATGGCCGGTCCTGGACGGCTGTGCAAGTAGAGGACGCTGAAGGCATCCTGCTCATGTCTGTCTCGGCCGCCTCATCGTCCAGCGCCTTCATGGTCGGCACCAGTGGGGCGCTCCTCCAATGGGATGGCCGCGCCTGGAAGGTAGTCCCCCTCACCGCTCGCATGCCGCTGTGGATTCGCGATGCGCGCATGACCGCGGCGAACGACGGGTGGGCCGTCGGCGGCGCCGGCCTCCTGCTGCGCTGGGACGGCCAGGACTGGCAAACGCAGACTCCTATCGAGGGTAATCCTACTCTGCTCAGCATAGACATGTTCGGGCCGCGTGCCCTCTGGATGGCCGGCGCCGGCGGCCTGGTCTACGGCGAAGGCGACGGCGAATGGCGCGTCTGGGAGGTACCGGCCGTGTTCTGGAGTGTGGATGCGGTGCCCATCGAGAACCAGGTCTTCGCCGCCGGCAACAACGGAGCCGAAAAACCGCTCGGCGTCATCTACACCCTGGACGACGAAGACTGGCGCAAGATGGATATCCCCACCCAGACGCCTGCGCTATACGGCATTAAGATGTACAGCGCCGGCTTCGGCTTCGCCGTCGGCGCGCAGGGAACCATCCTGCGCTGGGACGGCGCGACCCAGACCTGGAGTCCGGTGGGCAGTCCCACCGGGGATACCCTTCTCAGCGTCGAGTTCGTCTCCCGCACCGACTGGTGGGCCGTCGGGACCAACGGAACCATCTTGCACGGCGATGGCGAGAACTGGACCCGCGTGGATTCGCCGCTCCCCGGCTATCAGTTGTGCACCGTCCGCATGACCAACTTGAAGCTCTCGACAAACAATGATATCTGGATTAGTGGCGAGCAGGGCGCGCTGCTGCACTACAATTGGGACACCCACGCTTGGGACGTGGTGCCCAGCAGCACCACCAACACGCTCACGGGTCTCGCCGGCGACTTGGACGGCACGGCTTGGGCCTTCGGCGCAAACGGGACCATTGTCCATTATGGCCCCACCTACACGATGACCGGCCGGGTCACCGATGCTCTCAGCGGGACGCCCCTGCCGGGCATCGAGCTGCGCGCCGGCACGAACGTCAGCGTCCGCACCGATGCGGACGGCGTCTACCGCTTCACGCTCGTCCCATCCTCCACCTACGAAATCACTCTGGCGACGCCCGGCTACACCTACGCGCCAACGCAGCGCAGCGTGACCGTCCCGCCGGATGCGACCGGCCTCGACTTCACCGCGCGCCGCGCCAACTCGTGGAAGTGCTGGCCCGGCGACGAACCCTTCGCCTGCGCCCCCAACCTCTTCAGCGTCGCGTCGGCCGGCAATGGACGCGGCTGGGCGGTTGGCGAAGATGGCGTCATCTTCCTGTGGGACGGCGCGCGCTGGCTGCGCGTCCCCAGCCCGGCCAACCTCACGCTCAGGTCCGTCACCGCCACCTCCTGGACGGACGCATGGGCCGTCGGCGGAGGCGGCACGGTGCTGCACTGGGACGGCCGCGTCTGGAGCACGGTGGATGCCGGCGCAGCGGTCAATCTGGGCGCGGTCGCCGCCCTCGCGCCGAATGATGTCTGGATCGCCGGCCAGGAGGGCCTCATCCGCCATTGGAACGGCGCGACCTGGCAGACCGTCCCCAGCGGCACGGATGACATCATCCGCACCCTCTCCATGCTCTCGCCCACCGAAGGCTGGGCCGCCGGTGGGCACGTTGATGCACAAACGGGAGCGGCGACCTCGTTCATCCTGCATTGGAATGGGCAGACCTGGAGCCAGGTCTTCAGCCCGGTGGACAAGCCCATTACCGCCATCTCCATGCTCTCCCCGACCCTCGGTTGGGCCGTCGGCGTGGATGGCATCGTGCGTTGGAATGGCAGCTACTGGGCGCTGGATCCCGCCGCCGAGCGGGGCGTTTTCACCGGTCTGGCGATGCGCTCTCCGACCGAAGGCTGGGCCATCGGCTCTCACGCCGGCCACCCGGCAGCCATGCACTGGAACGGTCAGACATGGGAGGTCTCCACCCTGGACGGAGAGTCAGTCCAGACCATCGCCTACCTGAGCGCTGATGAGCAGATCATCGTGGGCCTCGTCGGCGTCACCGGCCGGCGGCAAGGCGCCGGCGCATGGGAGATGCGCGTCCCCCATCTCGGCAATCATGGCGCCAGCGTGGACGCCCTCAGCGCGGACGACATCTGGCTGGCGACGAGCGGAGGCGACGTCTTGCGCTGGGATGGGACGCGATGGGACATGCAGACCCAGGGCGTGGCCGGCGCCGGCTATGTCCTCCGCGCCTACGCCGACGACGATGTCTGGCTCGGCGCAGCGAACGGATTCGTCGGCCATTGGGACGGGACCCAATGGACCAACCTGGGCGAGCCGACCGATAAGCTGATCAACAACATCATGAAGATTGGGCCAAATGAAATTTGGGCCGCCGGCGGCCGCTTCGTGCAGCAAAACAAAATCATCATACCCTACCCGGAGTTGATGCGTTGGGACGGCTCGGCCTGGACGCGACCCAACATCGGCGACGTGCAAACCATGTTCTCCGGCATGATCAACTTCGGCCCCAATGACATCTGGGTGGCCGGCTACGATAACCACATACTTCACTGGGACGGCCATGCGTGGGTTGACTCCAGCTTCGGCGGGGATTATATCCTCTCCATGGCCGGCCGGGCCCCGAATGATATCTGGGGCGTCGGCATAGAAGGCCGCATCGTCCACTACGACGGCTCCGGCTGGGGCGTCGTTGCCTCGCCGACAGAAGAGCAACTCGGCGACATCAAGCTCTTGCCCGACGGCACCGGCTGGGCTGTCGGCTGGGACATGGTCTACTTCGACGGCCAGCAATGGCGTAAGGTGCAGTCGCCTACTGGCAAGCTCCTCATGTCCCTGACGCTCCTCTCCGAGCATGAGGGCTGGGCCGTCGGCGCCGAAGGCGTCAAGCTGCGCCTCGGCCCCGCTTACTCTGCCTCCGGCCTCGTAGCCGACACCCAGGGCAACCCAATCGCCGGCGTCGAAGTCTTCAACAGCCAGAGCCAGGTCGCCTTCAGTGATGTGGACGGCTCCTATCGGTTCGATGACCTGGCCGGCGGCTCCATCACCATCACACCCACCCTCAAGGGCTGGACCTTCGACCCGCCGGCGCGCACCTTCAGCGCGCCGCCGGCCCCCGAAGACATCAACTTCGTCGGCCGCCCGTTGACGAAGACCTACCTGCCCCTCATGGGCGCGCAGCCGGCCGGCCTGGTCGGTTGGACAATTGGCAACTACACCGAAGACGGCGGAGTCGCCATCGTCCACACGGTGAACGGCGGCCGGCTCTGGCTCCCCCAGACGGCGCGCGGCCAATGGGCCGGCTACAGCGGCCTCGACATCAGCGCCGTAGATAGCAAGACTGCCTGGGCCGCCCTGGGCGCCGGGCCAGACGCCGAACCTGGGCGTATCCTCCACACCACCAACGGCGGCGCAACCTGGGTCAAGCAGCCCTTGCCGGCCGGCGTCAACGAACAAGTCAAGGGCGTCGTGGGCCTCACGCGCAACATCGCCTGGGCCGTCACGCTGCAAGGCACCATCATGCGCACCACGAACGGCGGCGCATCCTGGAGCGTAGTCCCACACCCGGGGATCACCATGACCGAAGTGAACCGTATAGACGCGATCGCCCCCCATGATGTCTGGGTCGTAGATCACACCAGCGCCAGCGGCGTCATCCATACAACCGACAATGGCGTCACCTGGCGGCGCGAGACCCTGTCGGGGGTTGAACCCGGCGCCGGCCCACTGGCGATCAATGCTTTCTCCCCGACCGTCGTCTGGGCATCCGTCGCCGGCCAATCGGACTTCCACCGCACCACCGACGGCGGCGCGCATTGGAGCCGCGTCGTCCCCGGCCTAGCCGGCGGCAATGACTTCGACGACATCTGCGCCGCCAGCGAAGATACGATCTTCGGGGCGCTGAATCAAGGCGGCTTCATCGGAGGCAACATCTTCCGCGTGCATCTCAATCCGAGCGGCCCGCCAGACGTCAGCGATTTCGTGTCTCAGGACTATGTCGTGGCCGGCGCCACCTGCATGAACGAGCGCACCGCCTGGGTCGTCGGCAACCGCGCCATGGACGCTGCGCCCGAGCTGCCGGCCGGCGTGATCTTCCACGCCACCGACGGCGTGAACTGGCAGCCGCAGATCACGCTGGTGACCGATGCCGCCTGGTGGAAAATATCTATGGTCGGCGCGCATCGCTGAGCCGCCACCCGCTGGAGAGCAATCGCCATGAAGCGATGCACACGGTGGCTCAGATAACGCAAATGAGCGGCGCAGCGTCAGGACGCTGCGCCGCCCTCAACCGCGACGTGACCGGCGCGTGGCACAGCCTGTCCGTCGCAGGAGTCCGGGCGAACATGAAACGATTCAGCATGCCCTGTCTGACGATCATCCTGGCCCTGGCCATCCTCTTGCCGGCCTGTTCCGCCGCGCCGCCGGCCCCGAAGCCGGACCTGCAAGCCTACGAAGCGACCGTCATCGCCC
>CAIQJD010000368.1 GCA_903872005.1 uncultured bacterium
CACCGGAGGACCGACACCATCCTCGTGGAGCCGCGGCGGCTCGTGATCCTCGAGGGAATCATGATCTATTTCGACCGGCGGGTGCGGGACCTCGTGGACCTGAAGCTCTACGTCGACACCCCGGACGACATCCGCTTCATCCGCCGGCTGCGCCGCGACATCGAAGAGCGCGGCCGCACCGTCGAATCGGTAGTGCAGCAATACCTCAGCACCGTGCGCCCCATGCACCTCGATTTCGTCGAGCCGAGCAAGCGTTACGCCGACATCATCGTCCCCGAAGGGGGCTTCAACCTTGTGGCGCTGGACATGATTGTGGCGCGCGTCCGGGCGATGTTGAGCAACGCGCCGTAGGCGATTTCGCGGCATCGCCCTTGTGATTTCGTAGCATCGCCCTGGGCGTCTTGGCCGCTCCGCCAAACGCGCACAAAGCGCGAGACTACGGGGCGTCCGAGGCGGTGGGGCAACGGCTCACCCTACGCCAATCCGCGTTCATCCGCGTCCCCATTCCCGAGCGACGCGCAAGTATCAGGAGGCATGACATGGGCTTCTCAGACACCGCAGATCGGGCCGGCATCCTGGCTTCGATGGACAACGTCCTCACTTTCCAGGCGCTCTTCTTCCGCCACTTTGCGCCGCCGGTGGAGCGTCACTTCGGCGCGCCGGGCGAGGCCGCCGTCACGGCCGCGCTGACCCGCTACGGGCGCTGGCGCGGCGAGCAGATGGCCGCGCGCCAGCGGGCCGCGGGGCTGCCGCTGAATGCCGTCTCGCTCTTCCTGGCCTGGGACTTCGGCGATTGGCATTGCTTTGGGGCATTGGGCGCTGGCGAAGCCCAGGGCAATCCGCAGCAGGTCAGCGTCACGACGCGTTCCACCCCGATGTGGGATTATTGGCGCGCCCAGGATCTGACGCCCCTGGCGCGGCGCTACTATGCCGCTGTCTATCCGGCCGTGGCCGCCGGCTATGGCGCTGAGGTTGATCTGCCGGCGGCCGGCCCCAACCTGATCGCGCCCTGGACGGTGGTCTGGAAGACGCCGGCACAGCCGGGCGGCGCGGCGCAGCCCCTCCGCAGCGATCTGCTGGATCGGCCGGCCGATGCCGTCGAGGTCTTGCGTTGGACATCCATGTGCAATGGGGCGTTGTATTACTTCATCGCCGATGAGACGACGCGGCGCTTCGATATGGCCGGCGAAGCGGTGATGCGCCAGAGCATCCGCGACCTGGGTCTGGAGCGGGCGGCAACGCAGAAGGCCAGGCACGGCGCGGCCGGCTGGCCCCTGGACCTGGTCACGCTGCAAAATCATTGGGACGGCGACTTTCTGTCGCTTTGGAAGTTCGCGCCAGGCCTCCTCACGCCGGGGACGTGGCATCAAGACTGCATTGAATGCCCGTACTTCGACGTCTGGCAATCTTTCGGCAAGCGTGGCCTGGCTCTGGGCTACATGTACGACTATGAGCTGCACCCGACATACTACCGGGCCTACCATCCCGATTGCGTCGTGCAGTTTGAGGGCATCCGCACGCGTGGCGACGAGGCGTGCAAGTTCCGCGTCTCGATTCCCAGCCTGCAGGAGCCGGACGAGCCGGCATTCAAGGGGTATTGCGGAAAGGATATCTGACCGATGCGTTGCATGGACATCCGCGATTTTGACCCGCGCCAGATCGAGCCGGGGACGCAAGAAGCCGTCTATCTGCATACGACGACGACGCCGGCCGGCCTCCCCGTCCTCCTCACGGCGCTGACGACGGCCGGCGCGCAGCCCGGCCCGGTCTTGCTCACCCTGGCCGGCATTCACGGCGACGAGTACGAGGGGCCGCTGGCGAGCATGCGCCTCTTCCGTGAACTGAAGCCGGCTGATCTGCGCGGGACGCTGGTCTCCATCACCGTCGCCAACCCGCTGGCCTTCAGCGCGGCCCGGCGCGAGACCCCCTCCGATGGCGTGAATCTCAACCGCGCCTTCCCTGGCGATCCCAATGGCAGCGTGACGCAGCAGATCGCCTACTGGATCGGCGAGCGGCTGATCCGCCATGCTGACGCCTGCATTGATCTGCACTCCGGCGGGCATCAGTCCGATATCCCGACGATGACTGGCTACAAGGTCGGCGACGATGCGGTGGGGCAGATGCGCCGGCGCATGGCCGAAGCCTTCGGCGCGCCGGTGATCTCGCCCTACCTGAATCATCTCCCCGGCCAGGCGATGGGCTTCGCCGAGACGGTCGGCGTGCCGACGATCTACACCGAGTGCCCGGCCTTTCGCCGGCTGAATGCGCCGGCGGCGGCCATTTATCAGCGCGGCGTCCGCAACGTGCTGCGCCTCCTGGAGATGTTGGGCGGGCCGATGGAGGATGGCGGGAAGGCCATCCGCATCTTCGATGAAGGCAAGGCAGAGTATGGCGTGGCTCCGACGGTGGCCGGCTTCTTCGTGCCGGAGCGCAACGTCATGGACTATGTGAAGGCCGGCGAGCGGCTCGGCGTCGTCCTGGACATGACCGGCGCGGAAGTGGAAGTGCTGCGCGCGCCGGCCGACGGGTATATCCACATGCGCCAGTGGCGCCATCTGGCGCGCGCCGGCGGCGAGAAGCTCTATACCATCATGCGAGAGTATCCCCAATGACCACTTACGATTTCGACCAGATCTTTGATCGGCGCGGCACGGACAGCATCAAGTGGCGCACCTATCCGCCGGATGTGCTGCCGCTCTACGCTGCCGATATGGACTTCCCTTCGCCGCCGGCCATCGCCGAGGCGTTGCATACGCGCATCAACCATGGCTTCTTCGGTTATCCGGCCGAGCCGTTCGAGCTGCGCGAGCTGCTCGTCGAGCGGCTGGCCCGCCTGTACGGCTGGAAGATCGCGCCGGAAGCGATCGTGTTCGTGCCGCGCATCGCCGAGGGCGTGATTGATGCGTGTCGGGCGGTGGCCGACGCCGGCGCGGACATCGTATTGCCCACGCCGATCTATTGCTTCGTGCGCGTCCTGACGGACGCCGGCTTCAACTGCCTGCATGTCCCCATGATCCCGCGCGCCGATGGGCAGCTCACTTTTGACTTCGACCGGCTGGAGGCGGCCGGCGACGATAAGACGCGCCTGCTGTTCCTGTGCAATCCCCACAATCCGATCGGGCGAGTCTATACGGAAGCGGAGCTGCGCCGGCTGGCCGAGCTGTGTCAGCGCCGGCGGCTCGTCATCGTCTCGGACGAGGTCTATTCCGACCTGGTCTTCAGCGGGCATCGGCATATCCCCATTGCCGCGCTGGACGAGGATATCGCGGCGCGGACCTTCACAGTGATGGGGCCGGGCAAGAGCTTCAATATTGCCGGCCTACGCTGCGCCTGGATCATCGCCCAGGATGCCGGGCTGCGCGACCGGTTGCAGAAGGTGGTCACCGGCCAGAGCAGCGAAGTCGGCGTGTTGGGCTGGGTGGCGGCGCTGGCGGCCTATCGCGGCGGCCAGGAGTGGCTGGAGCAGGTGTTGCGCTATCTGGAAGGAAATCGCGACTTCGTGTACGACTATGTGCGGCGCTATCTGCCCGGCGTGGAGATGGCGAAGCCGGAGGGGACGTACGTGGCCTGGCTGGACTGCCGGCAGGCCGGCATCGTCGGCAATCCGTCGGAGTTCTTCTTGCGCGAGGCGCGCGTGGCGGTGAACGATGGCGTACTCTTCGGGGCCAGCGGCGAGAGTTGCGTGCGGCTGGTCTTCGGGTCGCCGCGCAAGATGTTGCAGGAGGGGTTGGAGCGGATGCGCGTCGCGCTGGAGAAGAGCCGGCGGTAAACGCCAGTGGTCGTCCGACACGCGCCCTTGACCGCCGCGCGGGGTTGGTGTATGATGGTTTTGACAGGGCTTGTCGCGCCGGCGGAGTATGCGCCTGTGGCCCTGGAGGAGGCGGCTTTCGCCGGCGCGAAACGTGATCTGGCTCTGAGCAGACACCGGTAGAGGCACGCCGACGGCGAAGAGGGCGTTCCGGCCGGCGTTGTTCCATGGGCGGTCGGGCCGGCGCATGCTTGATGGCTTTGGACGATAAGGCGGTGGAACCATGAAACTAAAAGTCATCTTGCATGAGGCAGAAGAAGGCGGGTACTGGGCCGAAGTGCCTGCTATTCCTGGCTGCGCCACGCAAGGAGAGACGCTGGTTGATCTGTTGCAAAACCTCTATGAAGCGGTCGAAGGATGCCTGTCTGTGAATCTGTAGCGGATTCCGGTCTCTGATGCCAGCCGCATCCTGGAGATCGCGGTATGAAGTCCGTGTCCAGCAAGGAATTGGCGTGGGTTCAGGGCAGCGATCCCATCTACTTGAAGAGCGGGCGCATGGTGCGTCTATCTGTACTCATTCACGGCAATGAAACGCTCAAGGTCGGTCTCCTCCGCCACCTTATGAAGGTGGCGGAACTATCGGAGGAAGACCTGTAGCAGGTTGCAGGTGGGTTTTGACGTCTCCTCAGTGCATGAAACGGTACGATCCCCGGACAAGGATGACCATGAACAACATACTCGAAGCCATTGGCAAGACCCCGATGGTGCGACTGTCGAAGGTCAACGACACCCAGGCCACCATCCTCGCCAAGGTGGAAGCCCTGGAGCCGAGCGGCAGCGTCAAAGACGTGATGGTGTTCAGCATCATCACCGCGGCCGAGGAACAAGGTATCCTGAAGCCGGGGATGCGGATCATCGAACAGACTTCCGGCAACGCCGGCATTGCCTATGCGATGGTTTGCGCCTTGAAGGGCTACCAATTCACCGCAGTCATGGTGGAGAATGCGCCCAAAGAACGCAGACAGATGATGCAGTCTTTTGGCGCGGAGATCGTCCTGACGCCGGCGGCAGAATGGCATCAGGGCGCGCTGGACCGGCTGGAGCAATTGGGCAAAGAGAACCAGGACGCCTGGCTGCCACGCCAATACATCAACCCGGCGAATCAAGGCGGGCATCGCGACATTACCGGCCAGAGCATCTTGCAGCAGGTCGGGAATGACATTGACGTCTTCGTGGCCGGCGTTGGCACCGGCGGCACCCTGGTGGGCGTCACGGAAGCCTTGAAGCGCGTCCGACCGGGCGTGAAGATCGTCGCCGTGGAGCCAGAAGAGTCTGCGGTCATGAGCGGCAAGGGCACGCCGCAAATCCATCAGATCTGGGGGCTGGGAGCCGGCTTCATCACCCCCTTGATGCAGACGCATATTGGCCTCGTGGATGAGATCATCACGGTCAAGAGCGATGATGCCGCCGCCATGTCGCGGCGACTGATGCGCGAAGAAGGCTTGCTGGTCGGCATTTCTTCGGGGGCGAATGTCCTGGCTGCGCTGGAAGTGGCGCGCAAGCTGGCGAAGCACAAGACCATCGTCACGATCTTGCCCGACCGCGGCGAGCGCTACTTGAGCTACCTGTATCCGCCGGCCGGCTCGTCCTAGATTTCGGAAGTCTGCAAGACTTCCGAAATCTCGCCTTCCAGCCCCGCCGGCTTGCCGACACGCGCCCCTCATGGTATCATGCGCCGGCGGAGGCGCGATCCCATGATTGCCCACGAAGCGCGGTGGTACGAAAAACTGGATGGCGGGCGCGTCCAATGTCATCTGTGCGCCCATGAGTGCGTCATCGCCGCCGGCAAACGCGGCATTTGCCACGTCCGCGAGAACCGTGACGGGGCACTCGTCAGCCTGGTCTATGGCCGCGTCCTGGCGCAGCACGTGGACCCCATTGAGAAAAAGCCGCTCTTTCACTATTATCCCGGCTCGACGGCCTATTCCATCGCCACGGCCGGCTGCAACTTCCGCTGCCTCTTCTGCCAGAATGCCGAAATCTCGCAGTCGCCGCGCGAGGAGCAGGTTATCTATGGCGATGCCGTCGCGCCGGCGCAGATCGTCCGCGCCGCCGACCGCGCCGGCTGCCGCAGCATCGCCTACACCTACACCGAGCCGACCGTCTTCTCGGAATATGCGCTGGATGTGGCCGGCCTGGCGCAGGCGGCCGGCCTGGGCAATGTCTATGTGACCAACGGCTACATGACGCCGGCGCTGCTGGCTGACTTGGCCCCGCGCCTGGACGCGGCCAATGTAGACCTCAAAGCCTTCCGCGATACCTTCTATCAGCAGATGTGCGGCGCGCGGTTAGAGCCAGTCCTGGAAAGCCTGCGCCAGCTTAAGCGGCGCGGCGTCTGGGTGGAGGTCACGACGCTGCTGATTCCCGACGCCAACGACGACCCCGGCGAGCTGCGCGAGCTGGCTGCGTTCATCGCTGGCGAACTGGGCGTCGAGACCCCCTGGCACATCAGCCGTTTTCACCCGACGTATCGGCTGACAGATCGCCGGCCGACGCCGGCGGCAACCCTGGACCTGGCGAGCCGCATCGGGCGGGAGGCCGGCCTGCGCTACGTCTACGTCGGCAATGTGCCGGGTCAGGGCGAGACGACCCACTGTCATCACTGCGGCGCGGCGCTCATCGAGCGCTACGGGTTCAGTATACTGACGAATCACGTTGCCGCCGGCGACGTCTGCCCGCGCTGCGGTACTGCAGTCGCCGGACGCGGCATGGCGGGCGTGGCATGAGCGCGGCGACCTGGTTGCGGCCGGCGCGCTTCATCGCCGGCCTGGCGCGCG
>CAIQJD010000369.1 GCA_903872005.1 uncultured bacterium
GGGTGTGGCCGGCCAGGAGGAGCGGGACGCCGGCGCGTGCGACGGCCGGGAAGGCGTCCGGGGAATGGGTGAACATCAGTGGGGCAGCGCCGGCCGGCGCGGCTGCCAGGGTGGCGTCCAGGTCGGCGTAGCCGCTGTGCGTATCGTCCAGGCCGAGGAGCCATAGCTCGCCGGCGGGGAGGTCGAGGCGGGCCGCGGCGTTGCAGAGTAGCGTGACGCCGGCATCTTGCATGAGCCGGCCGAAGGCTTCAAAGTGGAAGTCTTGGCCCTGACTGATGCGGCCGGTGTGCAAGGCTTCGTTGTAGGTGGAGCGCAGCAGGTCGAAGAAGGTGTAGCGCCGGCGGTCGTGGTTGCCGGGGACGGCGAAGACACCCAGGGGGGCGCGGATGTGGCGCAGGATTTCCAGGGCGGCGACGCGGCCGGCGTCGCTATCGGCGAGGTCGCCGCTGAGGAGCGCCAGGTCGTATTGGAGCTTGCTGATGCGCTCTAGCAAGAGGTCACAGAGGCGCGTGCGGGCGCGCAGGTGGAAATCGCACAGGTGCAGGACGCGCAGGCGCGCCGGTCGGCGCAAGGGGAGCCGTATCTGGATGCGGGGGCGCTCGACCATCAGCCGGCGCGTTTCGGCGCGGCCGTGCAAGCCGAGCGCGGCGGCCGAAGCCAGGGCCAGGCCGGCGGAGAGAGCGATGGTTGCGCGACGAGCCGGCGCCGGACGCATATTACTCTGCCTCGAACGCTGTCCCGCAATGGGGGCACACGGCGTCGTCCGCGGAGACCTCTTTGCCACAGGCGGAGCAGAAGAGGGCCAGCTCCGCGCCGCAGGCTGCGCATTCCGCGTCGTCGTCGCCAACGGCGCGGCCGCATTGCGGGCAGACGGCCTGTCCGCAGGTCGTGCAGAGGTTCTGCGCGTCGTCCACGGGGCCGCCGCAGGTTGGGCAGCGGCCGGAGAAATCCGCGCCACAGGCTGAGCAGGTCTGCGCATCGGCGGCCAGCTCGGCGTTGCAAACCGGGCAGACCAGGCGCAATTCGGTGCGGCATTGGGGGCAACGGGTGTCATCGGCGCCGACCTGCGCTCCGCAGGATGGACAGAGGGCGATCCCGCAGCTCGGGCATTCGCCGGCGCTGTATGGGACGAACTGGTTGCATGCCGGACAGGGGCGGGCTTGAATTAGCGTGAGGCCGCAGCGCGGGCAGGCGCGCTCGTCTGGCTCCAGCACCAGGGCGCATTGGGGGCAGACGATGAGGCCACATTCCGGGCATTGGACGTCGCGCGTGGGATAGACGGCGTCGCAGTTGGGGCAGTGGGTCATCATCAGGACGCCGGCGAGCGGGAAGGTTTGGGCGGTGCGCCGGCCCTGCAGGTTGAAGACTTGGCCGCAGTTGGCGCAGGCGTCGCCGGCGCCCAGGACGTGCGCGCCGCAGCGCGGGCATTCGCGCACGAAAGAGCGCCCGCAGTCCGGACATTGGCGCGCATTGGAGATGAGGTCGAAGCCGCAGTCGGGACATTCGAAATGCAGGAGTGCGCCGCATGCGGGACACTGGCGCGGCGTGTCGGAGTCGGCGTCGCTCGGCTCATCCGAGGGGGAGAGCCGGGCGCCGCAGAGGTGGCAGATCGGCCGGCCGCATTGGGCGCATAGGCCGTCTCCGATGAACGTCAGGTAGCCGCAGTACGGGCAGGGTTTGGCGTCGGGGTTGCCGGCTTCGATGGTCTTCGCGGCCGCGTCTTCGCTCATCTCACTTGTCTTCCTTCGCGGTGTCTTCTGCCTCTTCTTCGTCTTCTGCGTCGGCGAAGATCAAGCCGCACTTGGGGCACTGCTCGGCATTGGGCGATACTTCGGCGTTGCACTCCGGGCAGATCAGCACGTACTCGAAGCCGCAGGCGCCGCAGACCGTGGCTTCGCCTTCCATGGCCGCGCCGCAGTGGGGGCAGACGCCCTGGCCGCAGTTGGGGCATTCTTCGTCGCCGATGTAGATTTCCTGGCCGCAGCCGGGGCATTCGCGCACGAAGGTGCAGCCGCAGTGGGGGCAGGCGGTGTCCTCATCGCTGACTGGTTTGTCACATACGGGGCAGAGCAGCTCGAATTCGGCTCCACATGAAGGGCAGACGTCGTCATCGTCTTCTACGGCTGCGCCACATTCGGGGCAGAGGGCTTGCTCGCATTTGGGGCACATATCGGAGCCAATCTCGATGCTGGCTCCGCAGGTTGGACAGGTCCACTTGGTGTCGTCGGTACTCATCGTCCATCATCTCCTTGATGCCTGGCATACGTGGATGCCTGAAAACGCGCATGGTCACAGGGTTATTGTACTCGCGCCGGCCAGAATAGAGAAATGGGCCGGCACGAAAAAACGCGTTTGACATCCGGGCCAAAGTGTGCCATAATAGCAATAGTTGAAGCGAGGGCAGTTGGCCTCTTCAACTTCGTTCTTGCCATCCTAAGGATAAGGAGGTGATGCTGCTCATGGATAGTAGTCGTACGCCGAGCGCCGTAGCGTCACCTCCGGTTAACCGGTAGGACGCTACGGCGCAAAACGCAAGAGGCCTCCCCCGTTCGCGAGGGAGGCCTCTTGTCGTGTCTGGCGCTCTATCGAGACAGAGGAGATGGGTGTATGTCGCAGTTGTTGCCGGCCGGCAAGTTGCCGGCGGACTTGCTGCAACGTCTGCTGCGTGACTACGTGCGCCGCGACCCACGCGTGATTGTCGGGCCGGCGGTGGGCGAAGACGCGGCGGTGATTGATTTCGGCGAGCGCTATCTGATTGCGAAGACGGACCCGATCACCTTTGCCAGCGACGAGATCGGTTGGTACGCGGTCAATGTCAATGCCAACGATATCGCGTGTAGCGGGGGCGAGCCGCGCTGGTTTCTGGCGACGGCGTTGCTGCCGGCCGGCAAGGCCGACGCCGAGATGGCGGAGGGCATCTTCCGGCAGTTGGCGCAGGCGTGTCAGGAGCTGGGCGTGGCGCTCTGCGGGGGGCATACGGAGATTACGCCGGGGATTGACCGGCCGATCATCGCCGGCTTGATGCTGGGAGAGGCCGAGCCGGCAGGCGTGGCGCGGACGGGCGGAGCGCAGGTTGGCGACGCGGTGTTGCTGACCAAGGGCATTGCCGTTGAGGGGACGGCGCTGATTGCGCGCGAGCGGGCCGCCGAGCTTGCCGGCGAGTTTGATGTGGGGTTCCTGGGACGCTGCCGCGATTTCTTGTATCGGCCGGGGATCAGCGTGGTGGCCGAGGCGCGCATTCTGCGCCAGAAGGTTCGGGTGCACGCGATGCACGATCCGACGGAGGGGGGGCTGGCAACGGCGCTGCGCGAACTGGCGATGGCGGCCGGCGTTGGGTTGCGGATTGTGGCCGAGCAGATCCCGGTCTTGCCGGAGACGGCCGCCCTGTGTCGGCGGTATGGATTGGACGCGCTGGGGTTGATCGCTTCGGGGGCGCTGTTGGCGACGCTGCCGGCCGCGGATGCGCCTGGCGCGTGCGCCGTCCTGTCTGATGCCGGCATCCGCGCCGCGGTCATCGGCGAGGTCACGCCGGCGGAGGCGGGGGTGCGGATGATACGGGCCGGTGAAGATGTTGCGCTGCCGAGCTTCGCCCGCGATGAGATCGCGCGGTTGTTTGAGGGTGGTGTGTAGGGCGCACGAAGACGGCCGGCAAGGGGTATAGAAACCCCGGCGCACGGCAAGAGAGCCGCCAGCGCGCCGGGGTGAATACGTGAGAGCGTTGCGGCTGCGGTAGATGGGATCAGCAGGCGCTCACTACTTGGCGTCGGACTTCTGCGCGTCGCCATCCTGCTTCAGCTCGTTGCTGGCGGCGTCAGCTTCTTTGCTGGCCTTGCGGAACTCACGGATGCCTTTGCCGAGCGCGCCGCCAACATCGGCGAGCTTGCCGGCGCCGAAGATGATGATCACGATCACCAGGATGATGATTAGCTCAACTGGGCCGAGACTGGGCAACATAGACGGATTCCTCCCGATAGTTTCAGGGCACATCATGCAGTCAAGGCCATTATACACCGAAGCCGACGCCGGGGCAAATGGCGTTGCGAGCGATGGTCATTCTGACGACGAATGAGGGCCGATGCCAGACCTTTCCCGACTACCTGGGACGCCAGATTATCGCCGCTTCGATCTGAGCGGCGACCATTATGCCTGCGGCTATGCGATGGGCCAGGCCACCGACTTCCGCGCATTGGGCGAGCTGGCGGACGCCGGCTTTGCCGGGGCGTGCGCGGAGGCGGTGCGCCGGCAACACGCGCCGCTGCTCCAGGAGTATCAGGGCTACGCCGACGCGCAGGGGAGAGCATGGGAGGATGTGCTGACGCACTTCTCGCTGAACTATCGGCCGGTGGCCGAAGCCGGCGGCTGTTCGACCCTGATCTGGCGGGCGGATGACGGCCATGTGCTGGCGGCGCGCAATTACGATTTCACGATGGATCAGCGGGCGCGGCATTTGATCCGCAGCGCGCCGGCCGGCTTCCAGCCGGTTCTGGGGGCCAATGCCAGCTTGATCGGCGGGCGCTATGACGGCGTGAATGCGGCCGGCGTGTTCGTCGGGCTGCATCTGGTGCGGACGGATGCGCCGCGCCATGTGGCGCCGGGGGTTCCTTTCCATCTGATCCCGCGTATCCTGCTGGAGACGTGCGGCACGGCGCGTCAGGCGTTGGAGCGGCTCCTGGGAATGCCGGTGCTGCACGCGTTCAACTATGCGCTGGCGGATGCCCACGAATGCTTTGCCGTGGAGGCATACGCCGGCGCGCTGCGGGTCCGCAGCGGCAGCGATCACCTGATTACGACCAATCACTATCAGCATCCCGATATGCAGCGGTATCACGGACAGCGTCAGGCGCTCAATTCGCGCCGGCGGGCGGCCCGGCTGGAAGAGTTGTGGCGCGAGCGGGCCGGCGATCCGTTCCAGTGGGCGCAGCGCGCGCTGGCCGACCACGATGGGCCGATGTGCAACCATGATCGGCACCTGGCGACGCTGTGGGCGATGGTGGCCGACCTGACGGCGCGGCGCGTGGCCTATTGTATGGGTGCGCCGTGCGAGGGGCCTTTCGTCGAGATGGCGTGGCCGGCGGGGTGAGCCGGCGTATGGCGCGGATGGCCGCGTATGCACGCGGACGAGGAGTGGGATTGGGGGAGCCGGCTCGCAGGGAGGCATGCGGCCGGCGGTCTGGCATGTCGCTTTGGGAGAGCGGCGTTCGTCAGCGTTTGCAGGGCCATGTCAAAGTCATGCGTGGGCGATACGTGATGCAGGGTATCTCATCGCCGAGACGCAGAGAGCGCAGAGAAGATCCGGTTAGGGCGGAGGGGAACCGCCCCTTTCTGTGTGTCTGCGGTGGGGGCATGGGCTGACTTTGACATCCCCCTGTAGCCGGTGGGCGTGTCCTTGTCATCCGCAACGGGTGTGCTAGAATGGGGGCGTCGGAAGCTCCCGATCTCACGGAGGGATCGGCGGCGCGTGGGTGGATCTGGGCGCGTGTGAGTGGACGGGGCGGCGGGCGCTCTTGCCGGTGATCCGCGTGAGATAGAGGGGCCGGGCTGGATCAGGTTTGGAGGTTGTCTTGCCATGAGCGTATGTCCGCGCTGTCAGCAACCGATGCGAGCCGGCGCGACGGAGTGCGAGTTCTGCCGTGCGCCGGCAACGCAGCGCGCCTGCCCGCGCTGCGGTCAGCCGGTGGGCGCGGCCGCGTCGTTTTGCGGCCGGTGCGGCCTGGGGCTGCGCGCCGACCAGTATCGCATCTGTCCCACCTGCGCCCATCCGAACCGTCCTGAGGCGGACTTCTGCGTGCAGTGCAGCAGCCCCATGGTCATTCGCACGGTTCGGGCGCGGTGCGAAGAGTGCGGTTGGGAGAAGCAGCCGGGCGATGCGTATTGCACGCATTGCGGCGCGCCCGGCGCGCTCGTTGGCGCGGCGGCCTGCTCACAGTGCGGGGGGGTGCTAGAGCCAGGCGATAAGCACTGCGGCCATTGCGGCGCGCCGAATGTCGTCACTATGGAGGCTACTGCCCCCAGCACTCCGACAAATAGCGTTCCGGCGTCGTCCGGCAAGGAGTCGGCGTCTCTGCGCTGGACGCTCCTGGCGCTGTTGATGGTAGTTCTGATCGGCGCAGTGGCCGTGTATGTGACGAAATCGCGGCAGGCCCCGCCGGCGCCAACGCCGACGCCGATGCTTTTGGTGACGACGAGCAAGGGCGTGATCGAGGTCGGCAAGCCGGCCTACGCCGATGGGCGGAGCCTGGGCAGCGAGGAGCCGGCGACGGTCTTGTTCATCCCGGTGTTGGATGAGCCGGCCGGCGCGCAACGGGTGTGCAATTTGCCGCACGGCGCGGCAGTGCAGGTGACGGCGGTGCAATGGGTGGAAGCGGTGCAGAGCCATTATTTCCAGATTGTCGCCGAGTCTTGCCCGGCCGGCGGGTGGGTGATGGAGCTGTACCTGGGCGACACGGCCAAGCCGGCCGTCGGCGCGGGGCTGTAGGAGCCAAGCGATGGGCGATATCCGCATTGGTCTTAGCTCGTGGACGGACAAGAGCCTGATCGAGTGTGGCCGGTTCTATCCGGCCGGCATGAGCGACGCGGAAGGCCGGTTGCGCTATTACGTGAGCCAATTCCCGCAGCTCGTCGAGGTGAACAGCAGCTACTACGCTTTGCCGTCGGAGCGCAATGCGGCGGCCTGGGCTGAGCGGACGCCGGCGGGCTTCCTCTTCGACGTCAAGATGTTCAGCCTGTTGACGCAGCATCCCACCCAGCCGCGCAGCTTGCCCAAGGACCTGCTGGCACAGTTGGATGAGGGGACACGGACGAAGGCGCAGATCTATCTGAACCAGACGCCGCCGGCGGTGGCGCGTGAGGTCATGGCCCGCTTCGTGGCGGCGCTGGAGCCGCTGCGGGTGGTCGGCAAGTTAGGGGCCATTCTGTTGCAGTTCCCGCGCTGGTTCAAGGCGGGGAAGCCAGCGCTGGCGCATATTGTCTGGTGTCAGGAGCAATTGGCCGGCCGGCGCGTGGCGGTGGAGTTCCGCAGCGCCGATTGGCTGAGCGACGCCAAACGCGCCGATACGCTGGCCTTCCTGAGAGAGCGACGGCTGACTTATGTCTGCGTGGATGAGCCGCAGGGGATGGCGTCCAGCGTGCCGCCGCTGACGGCGACGACGGAGAAGGGTCTGGCCTACGTGCGCTTTCACGGCCGGCGGGCCGGCGTTTGGGAGAAAGCCGGCGCATCGGTGCAGGAACGGACGCAGTATGTCTATGGGGAAGATGAGCTGCGCGAGTGGGTCCCGAAGCTGCGCGCGCTGGCCGAAGAGGCGGACGATGTGCATGTGTTGATGAACACGAATTTTGAGGATCACGCGGTGATCAATGCCCGGCAATTGCAGTCGTTGTTGGCATGAGCCGGCGCCGCTTTGCCAAACGGCCGGCGCGTGGTATCATGCGCGCAGCCTGAACGCTGCGAGGGACGCATGAGGCGCGGCCGGCCGCTGATTCACCTGGCCCTGATCGGCCTGTATATCGTCTTGAGCCTGCTCTTGACCTGGCCGCTGGCCGGCCATTTCGATACGCATGTGCCGGGCGATGGCGGCGACGA
>CAIQJD010000370.1 GCA_903872005.1 uncultured bacterium
GGCCGGCTCTCCAGAGTGCTGTCCCAACGCGATTCGGGAGCCTGAGAGTTTCCCCGGCGGGGGTACCCCTTCGGCGGCCGGCGACGGCCGGCGCTCTCTCGCGTTGATCGTCCAGCGGTATGCGATTGTTGATATATCACGCGTACACTGATAGTTTACCACAAGAACGGCGCTTTGTCAATGCTCGCGTTTACCAGTTGGCGTGGCGGCGCTCCTGGATGATGCGCCGGTAGACCTGGCGGGTCTGTTCGGCGATGCGGGGCCAGTTGAAGAGTTCCATGACGCGAGACCGGGCGCGGTCGACGCGCTGGGAGGTCCATTCGGGGTGTTGCAGGGTTTGCAGGATGCCCCAGGCGACGGATTGTGGGTCGCCGGGGTAGGTGGTGAGGCCGGTTTCGGCATGTTGGACGACTTCTTGCAGGCCGCCGATGGCGGAGACGACGACCGGGCAGCCGGCGGCCATGGCTTCGAGGGCGACGATGCCAAAGGGTTCGTAGAGGCTGGGGAAGACGGCGCAGTCGGCGGCGAGGAGGAGGCGGTCGCGGTCGTCATCGGGGATGCGGCCGGTGAAGAGGACCTTTTGGCCGATGCCCATTTCCCAGGATAGTTGGCGCAGGCGCTCCAGGTCGGAGCCGGTGCCGGCGATGACGAATTTGGCGGCGGGGTATTGGGCCAGGACGGCGGGGACGGAGCGCACCAGGGTCTCGATGCCTTTTTCATATTGCACGCGCCCGACGTAGAAGACGATCTTCTCATCGGGGAGGGCGTACATGGCGCGGAAGGTGTTCAGGTTGATGCCGTGCCAGCGGTGGAAGCAGGCGGAGCTGACGCCGTTGGGGATGATGTCAATTTTGTCGGCCGGCGCGTGGAAGTAGTCGCGCACTTCCTGGGCCATGAATTCGCTGCAGCAGATGACACGCCAGGCTTCGAAGGTGAGCCACCATTCGACCGCGTTGATTTGGTGGGAGAGGGGGGAGCCGAGGTAGCCGCGTCCGCGGCCGCGTTCGGTGGCGTGGATGGTGGCGACCAGGGGTGCGCGCCAGGCGCGTTTGAGGGCGCAGGCGGAGAAGGCTGTGAGCCAGTCGTGGGCGTGGATGAGGTCGAAGGGGCCGGTTTCATCGGCCAGGGCGACGGCGGCCTGTTCCAATGCCTGGTTGGTCTGCCAGGCTTGTGTGTAGAAGTCTCTGTCGGCGGCAGTGGGGAGTGGGATGCGATGGACTTGCGCGCCGTTGACGACTTCTATGTTGGCGCTGTCGCGCCAGCGGGGGGTGAGGACGTGCAGGTCGAGGTCGTCGCCGGCGAGGGCGGGCAGCAGTTCGGCGACGTGTTTGCCGAGGCCGCCGACGATGTAGGGCGGGTATTCCCAGGAGATCATCAGGACGCGCATCATAGCCTCCTTGCCCGATGGGTGGGCGGGTGAAAGGCGCTCAGGGCGCCAAGAGCGCGAGCGCGGGCGCGAAATAGATCGAGAGGCGATCGGGATGGTCGCCGGCCAGGGCGCGCGCGGCGCGGTAGGCGTAGCGCGCGGGCATGGAGGGCGGGTGGCCGGTCGCGGCGGCGAAACGGCCGGCGAATTCGGCGTCGGCGGCGTTGTCGGATGTCCAGGTGTAGACGCCGGCGTCGAGGGGGTGGAGTTTGTTCAGGAGCGGCAGGTATGGGCCGTTGAGCAGGGCGACCAGCGGTGGGTGGTCGCCGGCCAGGAAGTGGGCCGTGGCTTCGTCGTCGAGCCAAAGGGCGGCGATGTCGGCCGGCGCGCCGGGCGCGACGAGGGTGTAGCCGGCGGCGCGCAGGGCGGTTTCGAAGGGCGCGGCGAGGTCGGCCGGCTCGATGTGTAGCGCGAGGCGCTGTGTTTGCGGCCGCTGGCGCAGGAAGGCGATGAGGGCGGCGGCCACTTCGGGAGATGTGGGGGCCATTGGGTCTACCCGGGGGTGGCCGGCGAGGGGTGGGCCGGCGCTGGGGACGACCAGGGGGAGGCCGGCGGCGCGGTAGATTGGCAGGGCGGCGGCGGTGGTTTGGGCTGACCAGTGGCCGATGACGCCGATGACGGAGGGGTCCTGGGCGAGCTTGCGGGCAGCGGTCATGGCGCCGGCCGGCTCGGCTTCGTCGTTGAGGGCGATGAGGGCAATTGGCCGGCCGCGCTGGCCGCCGGCGGCGTTTTGCTCGGCGATGGCGAGCTTGACGGCGGCGAGGACTTCGTAGCCGAGGTCGCGCTGTGCGCCCTCGAAGGGCGCGGCCAGCCCGATGGAGAGGGATGGGCCGCGCACGACGGGGCGACAGCCGGCTGAGAGGGCGCCGATTAGCAGCAGGCCGAAGAGGACGCGCAGGGTGAGGCGTCGTCGTTCGGTCGGCTGCGCGTTATTGCTGGTAAAGCGCCTGATTCCGCAGATGCTCCTCATAGGTTTTGGCGAAGGCGTGGGTTCCGTCGCCCTTGGAGTAGAAGTAGAAATAGTCGGTGCCGGCCGGGTTGAGTACGGCGTCAATGGATGCCAGGCTGGGGTTGCAGATGGGATGGGGCGGCAACCCCGGGTTCAGGTAGGTGTTGAAGATTGAGACGGTTTCGCTGAGGGCTTCGATGGGCAGGGGTAGGAGCCACCATTGGCTGGTGGCCGGCTGGAAGCCGAGGGCGTATTGCACGGTGGGGTCGGCTTGCAGGTACATGCCCTTTTTGATGCGGTTGAGATAGACGTCGGCGATCATGGGGCGTTCTTGGGCGACGACGGCTTCGCGTTCGACGATGGAGGCGAGGGTGAGCACTTCGAAGACGGAGAGGCCGCGCGCGGCGGCCTGGGAGCGCCGGCTGTCGTCGAAGCGGGCGTCCAGGGTGGCGATGAGCTTGTCTATGATCTGCGCGGCGTTGGCATTGGCGTTGACGCGATAGGTGTCGGGGAAGAGGTAGCCTTCGAGGCCGACGGTGGGGGGTTTGTCGCCCAGCACGGAGTAGGAGTAGCCGCCGGTGTTCACGGTGGTCATGAATTCGTCCGCGGTGACCAAGCCCTTGCGGGCGAGCATTTCTGCGACTTGTTCGGCGCGCCAGCCTTCGATGATCTGGATGGATGTCTCTTCGTAGAGGGCGTGCTGTAGGGCTTTGGCGATTTGGGGCATGTTCATGTTGCGGGAGAGTTGGTAGTCGCCGGCGGCGAGCTTGGAGTCTACGCCGTAGTAGCGCATGTACCAGCGGAAGAGGCCGCCATCGCGAATGAGGCCGACGTCCTGGAGGCGTTGAGCGACCAGGATGGCCGCTTCGCCCTGGGCGATGGAGAAGTTCATCGGTGTGGCGTCGTCGCTGATCGGCGTTTCGATGTCTTGTTGTTTCATCCGCATGTAGATGGTCAGGATGAATTCTTCGGGCGCGGCCAGGTTGGCTTTGCGCTCGAAGGGTTCGACGACGGCGATTTCGGGGCGGGAGTTGGCCGGCCGCGTTTGGCCGGCGATGAACTCTACGCCGACGATGCCTAATACTACCGTGGAGGCAATGGCCATGACGAAGAGGGCCACGCGCACTACAATTTTGATCAGTTCCACTGGTTCACTCCCTCATGGTCCGCGCCGACAGGCCGTCGAGATAGGCTTGCAGGAAGATGGCTGCGGCGATGGCGTCTACAGGCCGGCGGCGGCGGCTGCGGCGCTCGCCGCGGGCGAACAGCAGGCCGGCCGCGTCGGCGCTGGTCATGCTTTCGTCAACGTAGGTGATTTCTAGCCGGCATTCTTCGGCCAAGATGTTCCCGAAGTGGCGCACGCGGCGCGCCTGGAAGCCTTCGTTTTCGGGCGTTTCTGTCACGCCTCCCTGTGTAGACGGCAGGCCGAGGAGAATGGTTCCAGCGCCCAGCTCGCCGGCAATCTCGGCAATCCGCCGGGCGGCCTGGAGATCGGAGCTACGCTCGACGATGCCCCAGGTGCGGGCGATGAGGCCGGTCGGGTCGCTGACGGCGAGGCCAAGCCGGCGCTCGCCGAAGTCTACTGCCAGGATACGCATTAGTCTAGCTCGGTGGTCACGACGATGTTGATGCGGAAGGCGAAGGGCGGCAGCCGGCCGGACCAGTCGGGACGCACCGATACCAGTGCGGGTTTTTTCAAGGGCAGGCGCTCGCCCACGATGGTTTGGGCGCGTTCCAGGGATTGGTTGACCAGGGCCTCGCGCAAGCCGCCGGTATCCAGGTTGGCGACGGAAATGCCGGAGGCGGTCATGGCGAAATTGACGCGGCGTTTGTCGCCCATGCGGACTTCGCCGCGCTCGAAGGTCAATCCTTGAGCCACCAGGGTCTGGTCGGGTGGGATGGATGATTGCAGCGCGCCGAGGGCGACGGTATTGGCGTCCTGGCCGGCGATGGCGACGGCATTGGCGACGACGCGCATTTTCAGGCCGAGGGTCTCGGAGAGTTCGTCTACGAATTTGTCATAGACTTCGCTGATGATGGCGACCTGTACGGTTTGGGGTGGGACGAATTCCTGGGTTTCCAGTTCTTCTTGCAGTTGCACGAAGGCTTGTTGGCGCAGTTGCTCCAGGAGCACTTCTTTGGCGTAGTCGCGGTCGCCGGCGGTGACGACGCCGACTTGCTTGACGTCGCCGCCGGTGGTGGCGCGCCCGTTGACGGCGGTGACGAGGAGGCCGACGCTGCCTTCGACGGTGCTGATCAGGAAGGCCGGGACGTTGCCGGAGGGGCCAGGGTTGACGGCGATGATTTCGGCGTCGGCGGTTTTGCCGAGGCCGGCCGGCACGATGACCTCTTTGCTGGTGCTGAAGCGGATGTTGGTGCCGGTGGAGGTGCGGACGACGGCGCCGGCGGGGACGCGCACTTCTTGGACGGTGCGGTTGGCGAAGGTGATGATGCCTTTGGCGCGTTCGTTGGGCGCGGCTTTCTTGCTGGTGGTGGCGATTTGGGCAGTGCCTTCGAGGCGGACTTCGATCAGGCGCGCCGGCACGACTTTGGCGCCCAGGTCAACTTCCGGGGCCTGGGGATCGGCTGTGACCAGGACGGTCTCGCTGACGCGATAGATGGCCGGGGTGACTTCGATGGTCGCTACCGGGACAAGGGTGACGATGGTATAGAAGAGGCCGGCTGCCAGCGCGATCACGACCAGCAGACTGACGAAGATGGAGATGAGCCGGGTGCGGTCGGGCTGGGTACGCAGGCGGAAGCGGTCGCCGGGGATGCGCCGGCGCCGGACGCGCCGACGACGCGCCGGCAGCTCGGCGGCGTCGGGTTCGGGCCATGCCTCTTCCGGCAGCTTGGGTTGGCCGCGCTGACGCCAGCGCATGCCGAAGATTGCGCCGAAGGGGAAGAGGTAGGTGGGGATGCCGGCCTGGCGGGCGAGGGCGCGGGTCAGGCCGTCGCGGGCGACGAGCAGGACTTCGATGCCGAGGTCTTCGGCGCGCCGGCTCAGACGGCGCAAGGAGACCAGGCTCGCCAGCATGGCGGATGTGCCGGGGACGACGACGACCGCGTGTCGGCCGTCTATGCGTTCCAGACGATCCAGGAGTATCTCGATATCATCGCCGCGTTCGAGGTAGATTACATTGCGCCGGCGACGTGGGCCGCGTTGCGGGTTGTACGGTAGACTAGCCATCCACAGGTGTCCAATAGGTGATCTGTTCGGCCTGACAGGCGGCCAATGTGGCCTGGAGCAGGCGGGCGCGCAGGGCCGGCGTGTCTGCCAATTCTGGCAGGCCCCAGGGCGCGGCAGCGATGTTCGCGCCCGTCAGGCCGAGGGACGCGCCGCTGCGGTCGGCGATGCGCTCGCCGAGGCCGTCTTCCAGGAGGCGCAGGGTGGCTGCGCCGGCAAAGCTCAGGCCGGCGCGGCCGGTGAGGGCGCGGGCGGCGGCCACGGATTCGGGCAGGTAGGCC
>CAIQJD010000371.1 GCA_903872005.1 uncultured bacterium
CGCCGGGCGGCCGGCGGCGCTGTTGCGTCGCGGCGCGCCCTTCGCGCTGGCGGCGCTGGCCGGCGCGCTCTTCCTGCGCCTGGACATGCTCCTGATGGCGTGGCTGCGCGGCGGCAGCGACGCCGGCCTGTACGCCGCGGCGCGCAGCCTCATCGGCGCGTTCCACCTCGTCCCCAACGCCCTGAGCGGCGCGCTCTATCCGCTGCTGGCGCAGCAAGCCATGAGCCAGACGCCGGCCGAGCGCCGCGCCCAGGCGCGCCGGCTGCTCGGACTGGCCGCGCTCCTGGGCGCCGGCCTGGCCCTGGCGGCCGGCGGACTGGCCGCCCCGCTCCTCCGTCTGACCTATGGCACAGCCTACGCGCCGTCTCTATCCCTGCTGCGCGTTGGGGCGCTCAGCCTGTTCCCGCTGACCCTGAATGGCCTGGCGCTGCTCCTGCTCTACGCCTGGGGGCGGCAGCGCGCGGTCAGCCGCGCCCTCGTCCTGAGCGCGTTGCTGAAACTGGCGCTGGGCGCGTGGGCGATTGCCCGGCTGGGGAGCGCCGGCGCGGCCTGGAGCCTGGTCGCCGGCGAGCTTGTCCTCTGCGCGTGCTATGCGCCCCTATGGGCGGATCTGGCGCGCCCGGCCTGAGGCAGCGGACGCCCGTCGGCAGCATAGCATCTTGCGCCAAAGATCGAGTTGCAATAATCCGTGACTCCCTGTAGAATAGCGCGTGAAGAAATTCATGCTCATCAGGAGTGATCTTTCATGCAAACGCCCTGGAAATCTGTGCTGGAATTGCGCGCGGATCGCTCCATTGCCGCCGGCGACCCGGCCGCGCTCGCCTCGGCCATTCGCCACGGCGCGGACTTGCGTATCTACACTGAGTTCATCCACAACGAGCATATTGACCCGACCTCTGACAACCCGGAGCTGATCCAGGAAGTCTCGGAATTTGCCGCGACCTACCTGGTGGAAGACCGCTGGGTCGCCGGCATCATGACCTTGCGCCAACCCATCAGCCTGCCCGATGCCTTCGGGCCGCGGCCATCCCTGTCGCTCTTCATGTACAATCAAGACGGTCAGCAATCTATCGCGCGCCTGTTCCTCGATGGCGCGCCGGCGACAGGCACATTGGGGCCGGCGCCGGTGGGCGATGTCTGGGGCGACTATCCCAAATACCATCAGCAGGATAACTGGGACGCCGGCACCAATGCACCCAGCCACAACTTCATCTATGACTTCGAGGTCTTCCGCTACTGCGTGCGCGATGACTGGCATGAGCTGCTCGCGCACGACGCCGCAGGGCGCGTCCTGGCCGGCTCCATAGACGACCTGGCCGATGCGTTCGCGGCCGGCTGCGAGCTGAAGATCGGCGTGCGCGGCCTGTGCGCCGACTGGTCCGGCGCGCCGGCCCATGAGGTCTTCAGCAAGATCGGCCCGGGCTACTACTATACCGAACAGAAGCTCTTCATCGCCGGCTCGCACCCCCTGGCGCGCGTCGCGCCGGCCATCCCCATGCTCTACCGCAGCCGCGGCTGGGACTACGCCTGGCTGATGCCGCGCACCGATGGCCGCATCGCCCAACTGATCTACGACCCATACACGCTGCAAACGTCGCGCCGCGAGGGACAGTACGCGATCCGCTGGTTTGCCCGATGAACATTACGCTTGGCTACTCAACCCTGGGATTCCACGAACAGCCCATCGAGACGGCCCTGGACGACATCGCGGCCATCGGCTATCGCGGGGTCGAGCTGCTGGGATATGCCCCGCATTTGACCGTGCCGATGAGCAGCGAGGCCGAGAGCGCCTTGCGCCGGCGACTGGAGCGTTGCGGCTTCAGCGGTTGGACCGTCCACAGCCCCTTCGGGCGTAACGTGCTGGGCGCGCCGGAAGAAGAGTGGCGGCGTGAGGTCATGGAACGCTCTGCCCAGTTCATCCATTTCGCCAGCGCCATTGGAGCCAAAGAACTCGTCATCCACCCTGTGCCCAATCCCATGTTCGTCGAGCATATCACCACGCCGGACCTGCCGGCGCGCATCGGCGCGGCCGTCGAGCGCTCGCTCGATGAGCTGCTGCCGCTCCTGCAACGGGCTGGCGTGCGCGCCTTGCTGGAAAACCTGCCCTATACTTGCGACTACCCATACCTTGAGATGCATGCATTGCGCCCCCTGGTGGAGCGCTATCCCGCCCAGCAAGTGGGCCTGGTGATTGACACCGGCCATGTCGGCACGCTGCGCCACGATCCGGCGACCGAAATCCATTGCGCCGGCGCGCGCCTGTGCGCCACCCACCTGCACGACGTAGACGTCCAGGCGCCAGACGATCAGCACTGGCTGCCCAGCCCGGCCGGCATGAACTGGTCGGCCATCCTGGCGGCCCTGCGGGAAGTGGGCTACGCCGGCATCTGGATGTTCGAGGTCAGCCAACCGCAACATGGCGAGTCGCCGGCAACCCTCGCCGGCATGACCTACGCCTGGGCCAAAGAATGGATCGGCATCCCATGACCGAGCCACTCCCGCCGGCATTGGCCGCCAAACTGGAACGCGGCTGGGCGGCGCGCCGCGCCCACTTCCCCGACGCCATCCATTTCGACTACCCGGTGGACACCGCGGTCGTCAGCCTGACCGGCGCGCAGTGCGGCCTGCGCTGCGCGCATTGCAACGCCGAGTACCTGCGACACATGATCCCGGTGGAGAGCGCCGCCGAACGCGTCGCCGGCGCGCCCAGCCTCCTCATCTCCGGCGGCAGCGATGTGCGCGGCCGCGTGCCGGTGACCGGCCGCCTGCAGGAGATCGCCGCGTTGGCCCCCGGCCGCCGGCTCAACTGGCACGTCGGCCTGATTGACGAAGCCGAAATGGACGCCATCGCGCCCTACGTGGACACCATCTCCTTCGATTTTGTGGGCGACGACGCCACCATCCGCGAGGTCTATGGGCTGGACGCCAGCGTCGCCGACTATGTGCGCGTCTACGAAGCGTTGAGCCGGCGCTTCCGCGTGGTGCCGCACCTGACCATCGGGCTGCGCGGCGGCGTGTTGGGCCATGAGCAGCCGGCCCTGCGCCGGCTGCTCGAGCTGCCGCCCTTCGACACGCTGGTCTTCCTGGTGTTGATCCCCACACCGCGCACGACCTACGCCGATCGCCAGCCGCCGGCCGTCACCGACGCGGCCGACCTGATCGCCGAAGGCCGGCTCCTCTTCCCCGACCGACCGATTGCGGTGGGCTGCATGCGCCCGCGTGGCGACTACCGGGCGCAACTCGACCCGCTGGCCGTGCGCGCCGGCGTCAATCGCATCGTCAGCCCGGCCCAGCCGGCCGTGCAGTTGGCCCAGGAGCTGGGCCTGAGCGTCGTCAAAGGGACGGAATGCTGTGTCTTCTGAAAAGCCACGCCAGGGGATGCGCGCCTGGCTGCGCCGGCAGAGCGGCAACATCGTCAAGGTCGTCGTCAGCGCCGGCCTGATCGCCTACCTCTTCCTGACCATTGACATGAAGGCGGCCGCGTCGGCCATTCTGCACGCCAACCCCTGGCTCCTGTTGTTGGCCTTCGTCGTAGTCCTGCTCACCTTCCCGCTGCGCGCCCTGCGTTGGCAGGCGCTCATCCGCGGCTGGGGCGCGCGCATCTCCATGCGGAAACTCGTGCTCTGGTACATGGTCGGCAGCCTGTTCAATAGCGTCCTCCCCACCGGCTTCGGCGGCGACCTCCTGCGTATCTACGAGCTGACGCAACAAGTCCACGACCCGATCATGGCAGCCAACAGCGTGATCGTGGATCGCTACCTGGGCATCATCGTCCTGCTGGCGATGGGGCTGGCCGGCGTCCCCTTTGCCGCCAGCCATATTGATGGTCAGGTCATCTGGCTGTTGGCCGGCCTCTTCATCGCCGGGCTGGCCGCCGGCGTCCTGCTCCTCAATCAGCGCGGCTGGCGGCGCGTCGGCGAGAAGCTGCCCCTGGTGGGCAAGTTCCTGACCAGCAAGCTGGCCGGCCTGGAAGGGACGGCATCGTACTACTCGGCCGGCGCGTTACTGGAATCGGTCGCCTATTCCATCGTCTTCAACGTCCTGATGATCGGCTTCACCGTGTTGATGGGACTGGCCCTGGGCATCCACATCTCGCTGCGCTACTACATCGTCTTCACGCCGCTGACCTCGGTGGCGCTGATGCTCCCCTCGGTGGGCGGTTTGGGCGTGCGCGAAATGAGCTACGCCGCCCTCTTCCCGCGCGTCGGCGTGCCGGCGCCCCTGGCCGTTTCCATCTCACTCCTGATCTACCTCAGCATGTTGAGCGTCGGCTTGATCGGGGGGGCCATCTATGCGTTGACCGGGGCCGGCGATCTGTTCAAGCGCCGCGCCGGCATCTCGTAGCATACATCCGCCGCATCGCGAAACGTTGTCACTTCTGCTCCCCTCGTGTATAATAGCGCCCGGAGACACTTCGCGCCGCCCGGCGCCTCTGGGGAAACAGACTCATGCCAGAACTGACCGACCATCGCAAGGAACGCCTGACCATCCGCCGGCCCTTTGGCCCCTATAACACCTTGCAGTACTGGTACAAAATGCGGAATCCCTTCCGCGTCGTCTTCAACTTCATCTTGATCTTCCTGTGTCGCTATCTCCCCTCCATGGCCCTCAAGAGCGTCCTGTTGCGCTGGACGGGCATGAAGGTCGGCCGGCACGTCTCGCCGGGCCTCATGAGCATGTTCGATGTCTTCTTCCCCGACCTCATTACCCTGGGCGACAATATCGTCCTCGGTTACAATAGCGTCATCCTGGGCCACGAGTTCCTGGTAAACGAATGGCGCACCGGCCCGGTGGTGGTCGGGCGTGATGTGATGATCGGCGCCGGCGTGACGATCCTCCCCGGCGTGGTCATTGGCGACGGCGCGACCATTTCGGCCATGAGCCTGGTGAACAAAGATGTGCCGGCCGGCGCGGTCGTGGGCGGCGTGCCGATTCGACTCCTATCTGTCAGCGCCTCGGAGGGGTAAACCGATCTATGGGCCTCGTCTCCTGGTACCGCAAGCTGTGCAATTTCGCCGTCAGTCGTTGGGTCGCGCTGGCGCTCATCATCATCAACCTGGTCGCCGGCATCGTGGGCGGCGTCTACTGGTACGGCCCAGATCTGCTGACCTACAAATGGTGGGGTTGGGTCTTCGTGCCCGATTGCCCCCTCTTCACTTTCCTGTTCGCCATCGCCCTGTATGGCCTGATTACGGGCAAGAAGTGGACAACCTTCTACACGACGACGGCCGTC
>CAIQJD010000372.1 GCA_903872005.1 uncultured bacterium
AGCGTTTCGCCGGCCCAGGTATGCGCTGGAGCCGTCGCGGCGCCGAAAACCTGCTCCCCATTCGTACTGCCATTATGAGCGATCGCTTCGACGCCGTGTGGCGCCTGGCTCGCAACTCACCCCCATTCTGAAACACACCCGCGATGTCTGGGCTGCGGTTGTCGGCATACGCATCCACCAGCGCGCCGTGGATGAAGCGCGTCCCGTCGGGATTCGCGAACTCCAACGCCACCAGCCCCGTGCAGTCCCCACGCAGATAGCGTTGCCCTTCGACGCCAAGCTCGCCGCGCACATAAGAACTTAACGTGCGTCGCGAATTCGCCAGCGCCGCCTGGTTGAACTTCACATCGCGCTGCCCTCCCACCAACGCGAACTGCACCGCGTCGAGAATGGTTGACTTTCCCGCGCCGTTGACGCCGATGAAGTAGGTGGTGCCCTGACAGGTGATGCTGGCGTCGGCAAAGAGGTGCCAGTTCACCAAGCGGATGCGGGTTAACTGTTTCATGTCACGTCCTCGTCCTCTCCACCCTCTGCCGCTCGATAGCGCTTCACCCACGCCTCCATCTCATCGGCCGTCTGCACGGGCAGGATCAGCTTGAGCGAGCCGCGCAGGCGGAGGCGGGCCTCGCTGTCACGCACGTTGATGCTGCGGCCATCCAGCGTGTCAATCAGCCCCAACTTACGCAGCCGGCGCAGCAGCGTTTCGTACTGGATGACGCCCAGGTCGCGCTCCTTGCCGGTGATGGTGCGATACTCCTCCCGTACTTCACCCACTGTGACGACGGGATCGGCAACCAGGCGAAGCTGCTCGGCCTGCTCCTCGTACAACTTGCGTAGGACGACGATCATCAGCGACTCGTCTAGTTTGTGCCGCATCCGACAATAGCTGTGGTCCGATATCGCCTGAAAGATGCGATGGTAGTCATCGTGCAACAGGGTGAAGCCGGCCAGGCCCAGGGCCGCCTCGAACACCGGGCGATGGCGGGAGACGGTGTAGTAGTCGTCCTTGTCCCCCTCCACGTCCTGGTAGAGGAAGGTCTGGCCCAGCAGCCGGTTGACGATGCGTGGCACGTCTCGGCGCGTGCGCTCAGGCAAGCCGGCGGATTCAAGGATGGTGTTCGTGTCGAAAGTCATGATGGGTCGCTCGATAGATTGGCTGGTTGGCGCACAAGGTTGCTTTTCACGCTATCTGTGTCCACCTGAGTGCATCGGCGCACCGTCTCGTCCTGGGCCGTTCGAGCGTTTCACCAACTCGAACGGTTGCACGCGATATGGCCCAATCTCCACAGGATCGCCGCGCGCCGGCTCAACGCCGTAGCACACTTCGGGGTGATGGCCGTAGGCCAAGGCGAAAATGGCCCACTGCATGTCGGCATAGAAATCGGGCGGCAGCTCACTGGCATGGACGCGGCCGTTGCCATTCAGGAAGCGTCCCACGAACCGCTGGATCCGCTGAGGCGTAATGCCGGCTCCGATCTCACGCAGGGCGACCCGGCGTAGCGTCTCCGCGTCGCGAGGATCCAGCAACGGCTTGACGATTGCCGCGGGATCAAAAGGCGCACGCGCCATGGGCATGGTGTAAAAGCTCTCGCGGTCCGGCGCATGCACCGGCGTCTGCCGCGGCCCGGGCGCTTCCTCCGGCAGGAACGTAAGGCCGTCTTCCTGCAGGCGCGCCAGGTCCTGCGCCAACGCGACGAGCCGTTCTTTGAAGTTGCCATCCGCGCTGCCCATGCGATAGCGCACCTGACGCAACGATGTGCGTAAGTACTGGGTGTGACGACGGTCCAGCTCGGCCAGCAGCGGGTCCAGCCCTTCCAACTGTTCCACGATGAAGCGCAGCGCATGGTTGATTTCATGCTCGGCCTGCGCCGGCGTCACGCGGCGCTGCAGGGCCAGATCGCCGGCCGCGCGATTGAGCCAATCGCCATCCTGCAACCACTCCTCTACCCGGCCGATGATGTCGCGGCGATAGCGCGAGGCATGATCGCTGGTCTTGAGCGCGTGATACGCCACGCCCAGGGCCGGCGCGTAGTCCTCGAACTGCATACGCATCAGTTCCGGCACATCCTTATCCCTGGTAACGCGCTCCGTGTAGCGGCGGATGTTCTGGTTCAGCTCGTTCAGGCCGCGCACCAGGCCGCGTACGTTCTCATAGGCCTGAGTGACGGCCAGCGCCGGCGAGAACTCCTCGTGTTCGCTGGTGAGAAGTTGGTGCGCGGCATAGAGCTGGCCGGTGTACTCGCGCGGCCGGCGCTGGCTGATGGCGCGAAACGCTTCCAGCAGCGTGAAGGCGTAGTCGGGCAGGATGATGTATTCGGTATAGTCGGCGCTTTGCTCGCGTTCGATCCAACCGGATTCGGTGAGCCGGCGCAGCACCCAGCTCGCATACTCCGACAGTGACTTCTCGCCCCGGAGACCGGCATCCGCATCGGCGGCCGCCGATGCGGCCACCTCTGACGCGGCCTGCGCGTCCCCCAAATAGTCCACGATCTCGGCCAGCACCATCTCGCGCGTCAGTCCGAACCGGTTGAACTCCGCCAGATCGTAGATGCGTAGCAGCACGGCCACGTGGTGGCGTTGGAGGTTGACGAAGCTTCCCGTCCCCAGGATGTTGAAAAGCTGGGGCGGCAAAGTGTCGAAGGGGTTGGCCTGGGACTGCGTATTCATGGCGCACTCCTCGGATGGTCGTCCCACACCAGGATATCGCCCGGCGCGCAGCCGAGTACGCGGCACAAGCTGGCAAGAGCCTCCAGCTCGACATAGCGAGCCTCACCGGCATCGAGCCGGTAGACCAGATCCTTGGGTACGCCGGCTCGTGCGGCCAGACCCCGCAGGGTAATGCGCTGACCGGTGGCCGCCTGGAGACGTCCCAAGAGAATCGTCAAACGATTGGTCGTCGCGATGTTGGTCATATTAGCACAGATGTTCCGAAAATTTGTTCTACTTGAGCCAATCATACATCCATTTGACGCGTTTGTCAAGATGGTTGTGCGGGCAGATAGACAGGCCGGCCCTATCTAAAATCGCCTGTATTCACCCTTGACATCCGGCGCGGAGCGCGCTACTATATCCCTATGGCAAAACGCGGCCGCACCTGCGACGGCGACCGGGCGCACCCATTCAGCGGCCTGTTGCGCGGCCCCCTTGCGGACGCACCTCTCATTGGAGCGCTACATCATGGACTGGACCACCCTATTCTCGACATTTGGCCTCCTTTTCGTCGCCGAGCTGGGCGACAAGACGCAACTGGCCGTCATCAGCCAGACTTGCAAGTATCGCCGGCCCTGGCCGGTCTTCCTCGGCGCCACATTAGCCCTGGCCGGCGTCACCGGCCTGGGCGTCGCCTTCGGCCGGCTCCTCAACGCCCTCGTGCCGGC
>CAIQJD010000373.1 GCA_903872005.1 uncultured bacterium
CACCGTCACGCCTACGCCGACATCCAGCGCGACGGCGACGCAGACGCCCACGGAGACGTCTACCGCGCTGCCTGCGCCGACGCGCACGGTCACGGTCACGCCTACGCCGGCCCAGACCGCGACGCCCACAGCGACGGAGACCTTCACGCTGACGCCGACGGTGACCTGGACGGCGACGGCTACGGAAACGCCGACGGAGACGCCCACCGAGACGCCGACGCCGACGGCGACTATGACCGAGACGCCGACGGGGACGCCGACGGTCACAACGACGCCGACCGCGACGTCCAGCCCCACGCCCACCTTGACTGTTGGCGCAGTCAGCGGCATCGTTTGGAACGATCAGGACGGTAACGGCAGCATCAATGGCGGCGAGCTGGGACTGCCCCGTGTGCGGCTGGCGTTGGTGGCAATGAATCCGCCGGCCGGCCAGGCCGAAGTGATCGAGACCTATACCAATGCCATCGGTCGCTTCGACTTTCTCGGCCTGCAACCGGGGCGCTACCTACTGGCGGTGGATGCGTTGCCTGGCTACTACATCACGACGGCGCAGACGGTGGAGCTGGACGTGCGCGCCGGCGTGACGCTCCTGATGGTCTTCGGGGAGCGACAGTATCCCTATCGTGTGCTCTCGCCGGTTGTGGCGCGGGAACAAACTACGCAACAGTGAGGAGACCCTGAATGAAGCGCCGGAAATCTCTACTCTGCTTGATCACGTTGATCGTGGGTCTGCTGGCTCTCTGGCCGGCCGGCCTGGGGTTGGCGGACGCGCCGGTCGCACCGCCGTCCACCTTCCACGGCATCCAGATGGACGACAGCATTGCCGAGCAGGCTACCTTGCCTCAGGCGGACGCCGCCGGCATCTACCATATCCGCTTCAACTTGCGCTGGGACGAGATCGAGCCGGCGCTGACCACGCCGGCCGCCTATGTATGGAGCAAGTACGATCCGCTGATTGCCAACGCAACGGCGGCTGGCTTCTCGCTGATCCTCACCGTGCGCGACAACCCCGCCTGGGCGGCCAGCACATCGTGCGGGCCGATAGACCTGCAGCCGGCGCGGTTCAATGCCTTCCTCACCGACCTCGTCGCGCGCTACAGCGCCGCGCCATACAATGTGCGGCTCTGGGAGCTGTACAACGAGCCGGACAACAACCACCCGGAGTATGCCACGCAGGGCGGATGTTGGGGCCAGCAGGCGGCGCAGTACGCCTTGCTCTTGCAGGGCGCCGCGCCGATCATCCACGCCGCCGGCGGCCAGCTCGTGTTGGGCGGCCTGGCCTATGACTATATCGAGGGCATGGACGTAGGCGGCATCTTTAACGGCCTGTTCCTGGACAACCTGCTCAATAGCCCTGGCGGCAGCAGCTTCGACATCATGAACTTCCACTACTACCGGGCGTTCCACACGCGTTGGGATCGCCACGGCGTGGATGTGATCGGCAAGGCGGCTTTCGTGCGGAACAAGCTCCTTGCCAAAGGGCTGAACAAGCCGATCATGGTGACGGAGATCGGCCACCCCAGCGCCGGCCCGGCCGAAGATATGCAGGACTACAGTGACGCCGCCAGCAGCCGCTACGTCGTCCAGGGCCTGACGCGCGGCCAGTTCGCCCGGCTCCATTCGCTGGTCTGGTATCAGATGGCGGATGTCCCGACCGACCCACGCAAGTATGGCCTGCTGCGCGCCAACTACACGCCCAAGCCGGCCTACTATGCCTATCAGACCCATGCGCGCGAGATCGGCGGGCTGACCAATCCGACCCAGGCGTTGACCGGCGGTCTGGAAGCCTATACTTTCAACGCCGGCGATCGGCAAAAGACGGTCGCCTGGAGCAGCGACAATCTCACGCATACGTTGAGCATTGCCGCCGGCCGGCTGTGGGTTGTGGACAAGTTGGGTGGCCGGCAGATCGTCTATGATGGCGCGCCGGCGGATGCAGACGCGCGCGCCGGCTATGTGGGCGTGCCGGTCTGGATTGAGCCGGTGTACGCCTATCCCTTCCTGTCCATTGACCAGCCGCGTGCTATGCTGCCGCTTATCCGGCGCCGTTAGCGCCGACCTTGACTGTCTCCGACCCACGGGGGAGGGGGCGTTTGGACGAACACGCCATCTGCGACCTGTGCGGAGCGCCTGAACCCATAGAGATCGGTCTCCTGGCCGATCTCTATCTCTATACGCCCGGCGCGACGCGGCTGCGGCGCTGCCGGCGTTGCGGGTTGGTGTGGAGCGAGCCGCCAGAGGAGACCTCACAGGCGGGTAAGACCTCACTGGTCTCCAAGACCTGTGCGGTCTCCCGCGCGGTCTCGGCCCCGCGCCGGCGTCTCAAGCGCGCGGCCCTGGCGGGGCGCGGCTACTCGCTGGATGAGCGGCCCGGCGCGGCCTCCTTGATCTCGCTGGGCCATTGCTGGCTGGGCCGGCTCCTGGGCGTCTTGCTGGCCGGCCGCCTGGAGCGAATCCCCCGTTACATTCCCGACGGCCGGCTGCTGGACATTGGCAGCGGAGCCGGCCAGTATGTCGCCGCGCTGCGCGCCCTGGGCTGGCGCGCCTTCGGGCTGGAGCCGGCCGGCGCGCCGCCGGCCGTCCTGGGGCGCGCCGAAGACCCGCCGCTGGCGGCCGGCGCATTTGACGTTGTGACCTTCTGGCACTCGCTGGAGCATACCTCTTCGCCGGCGCGCGTCCTGGCCCAGGCGCGCCGGCTGTTGCGGCCGGGCGGCGCGCTGCTCCTCGAAGTCCCCAACTACGCCAGCTTCCAGGCGCGCGTTTGCGGCCGCACGTGGCTGCACCTGGACCCGCCGCGCCACCGGTTCCACCTGACGCCGGCGACGCTGCGCGCCTATCTGGAACGCGCCGGCTTCGCGGAAATCGCCATCTGGAGCGTCCCTTCGGCGGTTGGCTGGGCCGGCAGTTTGCAAGTGCGCCTGAACGCGCTGACCGGCCGGCGCGGCGATATACCGTGTAGCATCGCCCCTTGTGGGCGTCTGGGATCTTGGACGGCCACACGGGCCGATGCTACTTCCGGTCATCCCGGCCGGCCGGTCTGCTCAGCATGTGAAACGCACCCCTGGCGCGGGCATCGGCTGCTCAAGAGCCGGCTCGCCGGCGCGTTGCTGTGGCCCCTGGCGGCAGCGGAAGCGGCGCTGGGCGCCGGCGGCTGTCTGCGCGCCAGCGCCCGCCGGCCGGCGTAGGCTCCCATGGGCGACGGCGCTGCCCCTCCGCTGCTCTCCGTCCTGATTGTCGCGTGGAATTGTCGCGACCACGTGCGGCGTTGCCTGGAAGCGCTGGGGCCGGCCGTGGCCGGCGCGCCGGCCGAGATCATCATCGCCGACAATGCTTCGACGGATGGGACGGCCGAGATGCTGCGCCAGAATTTCCCTGGGATCTATCTGATAGACATGGGGCGCAATGCCGGCTTCGCCGCGGCGGTCAACCGCGCCGCCGGCGCGGCACGCGGCGAATTCCTGTGGCTGTTGAACCCGGATACCATCCCGACAGCCCAATGCGTCGCCGCGTTGCTGGAGTGCCTGCGCCGGCAGCCGCGCGCCGGCGCGGCCGGGCCGCGCCTGTTGGATGTGGGCGGCGCAACCGACCCGCGCTCGGCGCGGCGCTATCCGACGATATGGAGCGATTGGGCGGAAAAGGCCGGCCTGCGCCGGCTGGCGCTACGCCTGACGCGTCTGCCGGGAGCCTGGGACGAGAGCCGGCCGGCGCCGTGCGTTTCGGGCGCGGCGCTCTGTGTGCGGCGCGCCGCATTGGGGTGGGGCCCCGACCCCATGCGGCCCGGCGCATGGCCCGCCGACGGCCAGGACGCCCACAAGGGGCGATGCTACCGGGGAACGGATGTGCTGGACGAACGCTTTTTCCTGTACGCCGAAGACGTGGATCTCTGTCGGCGGCTGGATGCCGCCGGCTGGGAGGTCTGGTATTGCGGGGCGGCGACGCTGACCCATTGGGGTGGGGGGAGCAGCGCCGGCGCGGCCGAGGCGGCCGGCATCGCGGCCGTGGTGAGCCTGGGCCGGCTGTTCGAGAAGTGGGAGGGACGCCGGCGCGGCGACGCGTATCGCGTGGGGATCATCATCCTGTCGGCGTTGAAGCTGTTGCTGGCCGCGCCGGCCGCGCCCTTCTGGGCGACCGCGCGGCGCAAGGTCGGCCTGCATCGCCGGCTCATCGCCGCGCTGCGCGCAGAGCTGCGCCATGACTGAGCGGCCGGTGATCCTCTTCATCCGCAGCAGCCGGCGTTGCACCGGCCTGGAGCGGCGCATGTTGCTCGCCGCAGAATGGGCGCGCGCCGCCGGCGCGGAGCCGCATATCGCCGTGCTGTATCGAACTGTGACAGACCGTAGCATCGGGCGCCCAGGTTCTGCGCCAGATGGTAGCATCGGCCCTTGTGGCCGTCTTCGCCCCTCAGACGCCCACGAGGGGCGATGCTACGACGCGCAGGGGCGCACGGCGCATCCGCTGCTGGCTCTGGCAGAGGCGCAGGGTGTGCCGGCGCTACAAATCGCCGACCCCGGTCCGTGGTCGCCGGCGGCGCTCTTGGCCCTGCGCGATCTGATCGGCCGGCTGCGGCCGGCGATCCTCTTCACGCAGGACTATCGCTCGAACTTGCTGGCGCTGGCGGCGCGCCGGCTGGCCGGCAGCACGGCGCGGCTCCTCGCCGCCTGTCATGGACATACGGGCGCGACGCCGGCGCTGCGGCTGTACGAGGCGCTGGATCGGCGCGCGTTGCGGCGGTTCGATCGGGTCATCGGCTTCTCGGCGTATCAATGCCGGCTCTTGCGCCAATGGGGCCTGCGCGAGGAGCAGATCGTCCACATCCCGCACGCCATCGAGCCGGCCTGGGACGTCGGCCTGCCGGCCGAGGCCAGGGAGGCGACGCGGCGAGATTGGGGGATCAGCGGAGTCGAGCCGGTCATCGGCTTTTTCGGGCGCTCCAGCCCAGAGAAGGGATTGGATACGCTGCTGGCAGCCTTCGAACGCGTGCGGGTCGCAGAGCCATCGGTCCGGCTGGTCATCGCCG
>CAIQJD010000374.1 GCA_903872005.1 uncultured bacterium
CGGCTTGTCGCTGTCGAAGCCGACGATGAAGCCGCCCTGGACCTGCAGGCCGGCCTGTTGCAAGCGATGGACGCTGGCGACCATGTCGCGGCCGCGATTCTGTATCTTGCTGCATTCGACGAGACTGTCTTCATCAGGAGTCTCGATGCCGACGAAGACGGTCGTGAAGCCGGCGGCGACCATTTGGGCCATGAGTTCAGGGTCGTCAGCCAGGTTGATGGAGACTTCGGTCGAGAAGGAGATGCGCGGCTTGTCGGCGCGCCACTGAATGAGCGCCGGCAGGATCTCGGATTTAATCTTGCGCTTGTTGCCGATGAAGTTGTCGTCTACGAAGAAGACGTCGCCTTCCCAGCCGATGCGATAGATGCGATCCAGCTCGGCGATGATTTGTTCGGCCGACTTGGTGCGCGGGACGCGACCCAGCATGGCGGTGATGTTGCAGAAGTCGCAGTCGAAAGGGCAGCCCCGGGAGTACTGCACGCACATCTGCGCGTAGCGACGCGTTTCGACCAGGTTCCACAGGGGCGCTGGCGTCTGGGAAAGGTCGGCGAATTGCGCGCTGGTGTAGACGCGTTGGGGCCGGCCGGCGGCGAGGTCGGCCAAGAACTGCGGTACGGTGATCTCCCCTTCGTTGAGGACGAAGTGGGCGACATCCGGGAAGTCGGCGTGCTCGCCGAGGAAGAGCGGGCCGCCGGCGACAATGGGAACGCCGGCCTCTTTGCATTGCGCGATCACGCGCTGGGTGGATTCGCGCTGACTGTTCATGGCGCTGACGAAGACGTAGTCGGCCCATTCCAGGTCGCGCCGGTTGAGCCGGCGCACGTTCATGTCCACGAGGCGCTTGTTCCACTCGTCGGGCAGCATTGCGGCAACGGTGAGGAGTCCCAGGGGCGGCATGGCGGCGCGTTTGTGGATGAAGCGCAGCGCGTGCTTGAAACTCCAGAAGGTGTCCGGAAATTCTGGGTAGACCAGAAGGATGTTCATGCGGTTCTCCTGACAGCGTATTCTACATGAGAGCAAGGGATGATTACTTTGGATAGATAAACACCATTGTAGCGAGATGGGTGCGAGAATACGGTAGGGTGCATCACATTCCCGGCGCGCGCCGGCATTGGGGATACTCACCCCGTTTGGATGGGACGCGGACGAGGAGCCGCCGGCGTCGGGGTTGCCAAAACCGGCCGGCTGTGCTACACTGTCGCCGCTGTCATCTTCCTCTGATCAGGTTGGCGGGATACTTCGGTGCGAGTCCTTTTCATCGTAGATCAAATTGACTATGAGCCGCAAGGGCTGATGTGCCTGTCGAGCGTCTTGAAAGCCGGCGGGCATGAAGTGCGCCTGGTCGTGGGGGCGCGCGAGGATCCCGTGGCGGCGGCGCGCCGTTTCCAGCCCGGCATCGTGGGCTATAGCGTCATCACCGGCTCGCAACGCTGGTATTTGGAGACGAACCGGCGCATTAAGGCAGAGATGCCAGAGGTGTGCGCGGTCTTCGGGGGGCCGCACGCCACGTTCTTCCCGGAGATGATCGAAGAGGATGGTGTGGACGGCGTGTGCCGTGGCGAGGGCGAAGGGGCGCTGCTGGACCTGGCGAACGCGCTGCAGGCCGGCCGGCTGGATACGACGATCCCCAACTGGTATTTCAAGGTCAAGGGCGAGATTATTCGCAATCCGGTGCGGTCGTACATCGCCAATTTGGACGAGTACCCGATGCCCGACCGCGACCTGGTGTATGAGCAGAATCGCTCTATCCGCGCCAATAAGATCAAGTATTTCCTGGCCGGCCGGGGTTGCCCGTA
>CAIQJD010000375.1 GCA_903872005.1 uncultured bacterium
CCACGCCGGCGGAACGCGCGGAAAGGGCGGCGATCTGCTCTATCGTTGGGGGAACTCGGCGATGTACGACCGGGGCAGCCGAACGTCGCAGACCTTCTACCAGCAGCATGACGCGGAGTGGGTCGCGCCGGGATACCCCGGCGCCGGCAATATCACGGTTTTCAACAATGGTCTGGGGCGCAACTATTCGACGATTGACGAGTTCACGCCGGCTGTAGATGCGGCCGGCAACTACGCCATCGTGGCGGGGCAGTCTTTTGGGCCGAGCGCCTTTGTCTGGAGCTTCAAGGCCAGCCCGCCAGAGTCGCTCTTCTCCGGCGCGATCTCTGGCGCGCAAAGGCTGCCGAATGGCAATACGTTGATTGACGATGGCGTGCACGGCGCGTTCCTTGAAGTCACGCAGCGCGGAGAAGTGGTTTGGAAGTATGTGAACCCGGTCGTGCGGGAAGGGGCGTTGGCCAGAGACGCCGGCATTCCCACGGACCCGGCGCGCGAAGGCGAGTTGATGAACGCGGTCTTTCGCGTCTATCGCTACGGCGCGGACTATCCAGGGTTGGCCGGCCGGACGCTGACGCCGAGCGGCCCCTTGGAGAAGTGAGGCCATAGACGAGGATGGAACAATTATCGACGCGGCGCGATTCTGGTATACTGTGTGGGTGGGGGAGTTCCTGGGCTTGGGGAGGACGTGGTATCATGGGGCGAACGATGGCAATGATCTTCTCGGTGCTGGTCGTCTTTGGCTTGCTGGCGGCGGGAGGGTGTGTACGAGGAGGAAATCTGCCCGCGCCGGCAGACGCGCCGACTGCGGAGCAGGCCGCGTCTGGAAATAGCCTGGACGATACGCCGGCGACGCCCACGGTGGGGCAGACCCCCAGGGCACAGGGCGCGAAGCGCGCTCAGTCAACGCCGGCTGCCGCGAGCGCATCGCCGAGCAAGAAGGATCAGGCGAGACCGGCGTCGGCGAGCGTAGCCCAGGCGAACGCATCGTTCCTCGCGCCCGAGTTGTTGGGCCGGCCGACCGATCACTCGGTCACGGTGAATGTCGCGCCGGCCGTTGCGCTGGAGATCTACTTCGAGTATGGGGTCACGGCAGGCGTCTACACGGGACACACTGAGGTGCAGGCCCGCGCCGCCGGCGCGCCGTTCGAGGAGACGTTTGACAACCTGCCGGCTGACGCGCGCATCTACTATCGGATGCGCTATCGGCCGGTCGGCGAGACGGCGTTCAGCGCCGGCGCAGAGCACAGCTTCAACACGCCGGCCGCGCCCGGCCGCGCCTTCACCTTCGATGTCCAGGGGGATTCGCACCCGGAACGCCTGGGAAAGCAGTTCCAGCCGGACCTCTATCAGCGCACGCTCGCGAATGTCGTGGCCGACCAGCCGGACTTCTACATGCTCATGGGCGACGACTTCAGCGTGGATACCCTCAAGGTCGTCAACCGCGAAACGGTGACGCAGTTGTATGTCAATCAGCGGCAATACCTGGGAGAGATTGGCAGCGCTGCGCCGCTCTTTCTGGTGAATGGGAATCACGAGCAAGCGGCGCTGGCCAACCTGAACGGTACGCCGGACAATGTGGCGGTCTGGGCGCAGACGGCGCGCAATGACTGGTATCCGCAGCCGGCGCCGGATGCGTTCTACACGGGGAACCCAGAGCCGCTCGATTTCATCGGTCTGTTACGCAACTACTATGCGTTCACGTGGGGCGACGCGCTGTTCGTCGTCATTGACCCTTACTGGCATTCGCCGCAGACGGTGGACAATTCGTTCGGCGCTGATCGAGAGGAGAAGGCCAAGCGTGACTTGTGGAATGTGACGTTGGGCGAGGCGCAATATGAATGGTTCAAGCGTACCCTTGAAACCAGCACCGCCAAGTATAAGTTCGTCTTCGCGCATCATGTGAATGGCACAGGACGGGGCGGCGTCGAGTTGGCCGGCAGCTATGAATGGGGCGACGCCGCACAGTTTGCGGCGCGCCGGCCGGGTTGGGATGCGCCGATTCATGCGTTGATGGCCCAGAATGGCGTGACGATCTTTTTCCAGGGACATGACCACATCTTCGCCCGTCAGGAGCTGGATGGGGTCATCTACCAGAGCTTGCCGGAGCCGGCGAATCCTTTCTATACCGCAGAGAACGAGGACGCCTATCGCAGCGGCGACAAGTACCCGAACAGCGGCCATGTGCGCGTCTCGGTGGCGCCGGCGCAGGTGCAAGTGGATTACGTGCGGGCCTTTTTGCCGGCGGATGAGAAAGACGGCCATCAGAATGGCGAGGTTGCTTTCTCGTACACGGTGGATGGCCGGGCGCAGGGCACGCGGCCGGCGGCTACGCGCGCGCCGACGTCGCGAGCAACCGTCCGGGCGACGCCGACGTCGCGGGCAACTGTCCAGGCGACGCCGACGGCCACGCGGCCGACCGGCTTGAGCTTGCCGGCAAATATCGTCCTCGGCCGGCCTTCCGACCGTTCGGTGACGGTCAGCTTGCTCGCTGATGTGGAGCTTGAGGTCTACGCGCAATATGGTCTGTCGGCTGGGGGCGCTATCAGCGAGACGGCGCCGATGCGCCTGACGGCCGGCCAGCCGGTCGTCGTGGAGTTGGTCGGCCTGCTGCCCGATACGGCGTATACGTATCGCGTGCAGTATCGCCGGCCGGGCGAGGCGACCTACGCGACCGATGGCGGGCGCGCGTTTCATACGCAGCGCGCGCCGGGCAGCGCTTTCACGTTCACGATGGATGCTGACTCGCACTTTGGCGATCCGAACTTCAACGCCGACATCTTCAGCGCCACGCTTCAGAGCGCGTGGGCGCAGCAGCCGGATTTCCATATCAATCTCGGCGATACGTTCATGGCCGAGAAGCTGGCGCCGACCAGCTATCCACAGGTCGCCGCGCCATATCGCGCGATGCGGCCGCTCTTCGGATTGCTGAACGGGTCAGCGCCGCTCTTTCTGGTCAATGGCAACCACGATGGGGAGTGGGGCAGGCAACAGAGCGGCCGGGCCGAGAACCTGCCGGTCTGGGCGACACAAGCGCGTCAGGCGTTCTATGCCAATCCTATCCCGGGGGGCTTCTACA
>CAIQJD010000376.1 GCA_903872005.1 uncultured bacterium
ATCATCTCATTATAGCACGCATCATGCTGCCCCGTCAACGCGAGAATGCGCTTCGTCGGCGCGGGCGTTCCCCGCATCCGGCCGTGTTGCGAAAACCGGCAAGGAGAGCCGAAACGTGAGGCTATCGGCGTCATGTTCGAAGGCGAGCGCGCCGCCGGCGTCTTCAATGATGATCTTGGCGAGTTGCAGCGCTCCCTGGCCGGTCAGACAATGGGCCAGGCCCTTGATAGCGTATTCGGAGGCCCGGGCATCTACCCGGATGGCGCAGTGTACCTGGCCGGCGTCGGCCGGCGCAGCCGAGAAACGCGCCGGCAATGGTTCTTTGGGCAGCAGATGATAATAGATGCGCGCCAGGAGCAGCCGGATGGCGAGGGTCAGATAGCCGTTATCCGAGACGGCCGGCAAGTCTGCCGGCCAGTCGGTTTGCGCGACAAATCGCCGGCCTTGCGTCGCCAGTTCCTCGATGGCCGCATGCACCGCTTCGGGCAGCCGGCAGGCGAGCGCGGCGCTCGGCTGCTCTGAATCGGCGCGCAACTGGAAGAATGCGGAGGCGGCATCCATCACCGCCGCGATGCGCCGGCCGCTCCGCCGAATGCTTTCCAGGCCGGCTCGCTGCTGTTCCGTCAATGCTTCCGGCTGGGCAAGAAGATAATCTGAGTACCCGATAATGAGCGCCATATCCTTGCCCATATCGTGAACGAAAACGCCGATCGCCTCATTGGCTTCGTTCCATGCGTTCATCTCGGCTCTCCGTGGGCGATGTTTGCTGACTGAGCACGCTGAGTATAGCCGGTCGCGCGGCATTGTCAAGGCCGGCGCGATCTGCTTGACACTGCCAAAGGTATATTGTATACTAGTGGACAATCAGGATACTACCGTGACAGGTGTAGCCATGAGCGGGGCAGTTCGTCCGGCCGAAGGGATGCCGCCAATCCGCGCCACGACGCTGTGGGGGGAAGCGCTGCGCGTCGTGCGCGAAGCGATCCTGACCGGCCGGCTGTCGCCGGGGGCCAAGCTGGTGGAAGCGGACCTGGCGCGCGACCTGGGCGTCAGTCGCAACCCGGTGCGCGAGGCGCTGGGCCGGCTGGAGCAACAGGGCCTGGTCACGGTCATCCCCAACCAGGGGGCCTACGTGGTGCGCCCGACGCCGGCGCAGATCGAAGACGCGTTGATGGTGCGCGGCCATCTGGAGTTGCTGGCGGTGCGCCTGGCGATGGCGAATCCAGATCCGCACAAGTTCGACCGGTTGAGCGAGATCGTGGCGGAGCTGGAGGCGTTGCAGGGCGAGATAGATACAGAGCCGGCCGAGCGGTTGGGCCGCGCCGTGCTGCTTGACGCCGAGTTTCACCAACGGCTGGTGCGCTGTTCGCGCAGCGAGACCCTCTGCCGGATATGGGACGTGATTGCCCCGCTCGATCTCATCTTCGTCTTTGAGCTGACGCAACAGTTGGAGCATGAGGACGCCGAGGCGCGCCTGAATCATGATGTGGCAGTGCATCGCCGGCTGTTGCCGGGGCTGCTGTCTGGCGAGCCGGCGCGGGCTGAACAGGCCATCCTGGATCATTTCAGGGCGCAAATGACCGATCCGCAGAAGGGGAGATGTGGCTGAGTGAAGATCATCAAGACTGAGGCTCTCGTCATCCGTTATCCATTGGCCGAACCGATCCTGGACGCTACGCATGATCTGACCAACTATGAGCTGGCCGTCGTGCGAGTCTACACCGACGAAGGGATCATTGGGCACGGGTTCAACTCGGCGACGCATGGCGGCGCGTTGGTCATCGCCGCGGTCGTGAACGAGATGTTGGCGCCGCTGCTGCAAGACAAGGATCCGCTCAGTGTGCGTGGCCTGTGGGAAGAGATGACCTGGCGTTCGCAGATCATCGGCCGGCATGGCGCGGCGCGTCTGGCGATTGCAGCCGTGGAGATCGCGTTATGGGACATTATCGGGCGCGCCCTGAATGTCCCGCTCTGGAAGCTCCTCGGCGGAACCGGCCGGCAGCGCATCCCGTTGTACAACACCGACGCCGGCTGGCTCAATTTCCCCCAGGCGGCCATGATTGAGCGTATGCAGGGCGCGCTGGCCGAGGGGTTCTATGGGGTGAAGATGAAGATCGGCAGCCCGGACCCGCGCGCCGATTTGCGCCGGGTGACCGCGGTGCGCCAGGCGCTTGGCCCAGACGCGCACCTGATGGTGGACATCAATTGTCATTGGGACCTGCCCACCGCGTTGCGCTGGGGGCCGGCGCTGGACGATCTGAACATCGAGTGGCTGGAAGAGCCGATGAATCCCTATGATGTGAAGAGTCACGCCGCGTTGCAGGCGGCGATGTCAGCGCCCCTATTGGTCGGCGAGAATCTCAGCTCGCTGACCGTCTGGCGCGACTATCTGGAGCAGCGGGCCTGCGGCCTGGTGCAGCCGGATGTGACGCGGCTGGGCGGCGTGACGCGCTGGCTGGATGTGGCGGCGCTGGCGCGGGCCAACAATATGCGTGTCGTGCCGGCGTGTTGGGACTCGATGCAAGTCTCGATCCATCTGGCCGTCGCCACCCCAGAATGCCACTTGATGGAGCATCTGAACTGGACGCTAGACATCTTTGAGGAGCGGTTGGTCATTCAGGCCGGCTGGCTGTATGCGCCGCAAGGGCCGGGGGTCGGCGATACCGTGCGCGCCGATGTGCTGCAACGCTATCGGGTGGCATGAATCGAAAACGGCTGAGACAGCATGCTGAAACCGCTGGTGAAGAACAGGAGGAGTCCGTATGGCTGATCTACGCGAGAACCTGAAAGCTCTGGGCTTGCCGGCCGGCGATGCCCATGATCTCCCCACATCGGGGGCGACCTTCGCCGATGGGGGGCATTATCGTATTGAGATCTCCGGCGCCGAGCGTCTCTCTACCTTGCAGGCCATGTTGGAGACGGCCGACCAACTGGGGTTGGGCGTGCATCGCGTCATCGCCACGGTAGGCGGAGCGACCATGCTCTCCAAGCAGGAGTTGCGCGATATGGCGCAGCTCGCCGCCGAACGCCGGCTGGAGGTCATCTTGACCCCCGGGCCGCGTCGTTCGTGGGATCTTGGCCCGCAGATACGCACGCCGGAGGGCGTCACCACCGGCTGGCGCACGCGCGGCTCAGACGCCATGCTCCACCTCTTGCGCGATATCGAGCGGGGCATCGAGGCCGGCTTTCGCGGCTTTCTCGTTATGGACGAGGGCGTGCTCTGGACGGTGGCGCAGTTGCGGGCGCGCGGCGTCTTCCCGGCCGAAACGATCTTCAAAGTATCGGTCTATGCCGGCCATGGCAACGCGGCCGGCGCCAAAGTGCTGGAGAGCCTGGGAGCCAACAGCTTCAATCCGCTGGCCGATCTGACGCCGGCGATGCTGGCCGCTATCCGCCAGACGGTCAAGATACCGCTGGATGTCTACATCAACATTGTGGATCAGATGGGCGGCTATAATCGCCAGTGGGAAGCGGCGGAGATCGTGCGCGTCTGTTCGCCGTGCTATCTCAAGTTTGAGCCGGGCGAATCGGAAGGGGTCATTTACCGGCCCTATGCGACGGAGGAGTATCACGCCGGCCTGATGCGCCAGAAGGCGCGCATCGCCGCCATCACCGCCGAACTGCTTGCCAGTGAGAATCCGGCCCTGCGCGCTTCACCCGTCGGCAGCTCCGACTTGGTGATCCCGCGGCCGGCAGCCCATATTTGACCGACGGAGGCAAATCCATGAACGTTACGCAAGCCAAACAAGTCATTCGTGGCCCGATGATCGCCGTAGCGACTCCCTTCAAGGACAACTACGATCTCGATACCGATGCTCTGCGCCACAATGTGCGCCTGATGATTGACCGCGGCATCAAGCGGGGACGCGGCGTGCTCCTGGTGGGGGGCGCCGGCGGCGAATTCCCGGCCCTCAGCCGCGAGGAGCGTATGGAAGTCATGCGCGTCGCGGTTGAAGCGGCGCGCGGCGAAGCGCCGGTCTTCACCAGCACGCAGCATAGCGACGTGCGGGAGACGATTGCCCTGGCGAAGTATGCGGAGTCCGTGGGCGTGGAAGGCATTCAGGTGGGGCCGACCTACTACTATGGCACGATGGATGACGACGTGGTGCGCCTGTTCGAGCTTGTCTCCAAGCAGGTCAAGAATATCCCGATGATGATCTACAATACTTGGTGGAACGCCCCGCACATGAAGCCGGCGCTGCTGCAGCGCCTCGCGGAGATCCCCAATGTAGTCTCCTTGAAGTGGTCGGCCCCTTCCATTGTGGAGTTCTATCAGGGCCTGTGGGATTTCAGCGACAAGTTCGCCATTGTGGACAACAACTTCATGGTGCTGGTCAGCCACCCGCTGGGCGCGACGAGCTGGATCACACACATCGCCGGCTTCTGGCCGGAGTTCAGCCTCTCGATCCAGGATGCGTTGGACAAGAAGGACTATGCCAAAGTGGGCGAGCTGCAGCGCGGCTTCAAGAACGAGTGGCTGGATTTCCGCCGGCACGTGGAAGCGGTGACCGCCGGCGAGGGCGCGTTCATCAAGGCGGCCATGCGACTCTGCGGCATCCCGGCCGGCCCGATTCGCCTGCCCAGCCAAAGCATCAGCGGCGCGTTGTACGAAGAAGGCCGGCAACTGCTGCTGAAGTGGAAAGTGCCAGGAGCGAAGTAACGATGGATGCGATCAAGACAGAAGCCCTTGCGGCGATTGATGAAGCGCGCGGCTCCTTGGTCGCGCTGGCGGATCGGTTGCATGACCATCCCGAAGTGGGTTTCACGGAGCGGGACGCATCGGCCTGGCTGGATGAGTACTTGACCGGGGCCGGGTTTGTGGTGCAGCGGCCGGCCGGCGGCATGGAGACGGCCTTCGTCGCCAGCAAAGGCAGCGGCAGCCCGCGCCTGGCCGTGGTGGCCGAGTATGATGCGCTGCCCGATGTGGGGCACGGCTGCGGTCATAACCTCATCGCGACCAGCGCGCTGGGCGCGGCGTTGGGTGTGGCGGCGGTCCTGCCCAAACTGTGCGGGACCTTGTTGGTGATCGGCACGCCGGCCGAGGAGCGCCTCTTCGAGCGCCCCGGCAAGGTGCGCTTGTTGGAAGCCGGCGCCTTCGACGGCCTGGACGCCACCATCATGTATCATCCGTGGAGCGCCGACGCGCTGGTCTCCGGCGACCGCGCCATGACGACTTTTGACATCGAGTTTCATGGCAAGCCGGCGCACGCCGCCGCCGATCCCTGGAATGGCGCCAATGCCCTGGATGGCGTCATGCTGGCCTGCACGGCCATGAACTACCTGCGCCAGCAACTCAAGCCGGAAGTGCGAATGCACTGGAACGTGACCCATGGCGGCGTGGTGCCCAATATCATCCATTCCTTTGCCTCGGCGCGCATCGTCGTGCGCGCCGAAGATGTGGACTATCTGCACAAGGTCGTCGTGCCCAAAGTCAAGGACTGCGCGCGTGGCGCAGCCCTCGCCACTGGCACGACCGTGGAGATCAAGGGGCAGGGCGACATTGACAGCACCTTGCTGAACGCCACGTTGACGCGTCTCGTGGTCGAGAATGGCGCGGCCCTGGGCGTCAAGTTCGCGTCGAAGATGCCGTTGGGTGGCTCGACGGACTACGGCAACGTCAGCCGCAAGATCCCTTCGACTTACTTCATGTTGGATCTGGGTGTGGAGCCGGGGTCGGCATGGCACTCGAAAGAGGTCGCCGCGGCCGCCGGCCGGCCGCCGGCGCATCGCAGCATGCTGAATGCGGCGCGCATCATGGCGTTGTGCCTGATTGACCTGTATCGAGACCCGGCGCTGTTGATGGAAGCCTGGGACGAGCATCCCAGGTAAGAGATGACCGCCCCGCCGGCTCGCAGCCGGCGGGGCGTCTCTTTACGCGGCTCGGATGCGCGTCTTGTCGCCGGGGGCCGGCCCGGCGACGGGCTTTGCCAGCGCCGCCGGCAGGGAATCGCCGTGCTGAATCTCGAAGGTCGGAATTTGGCTCATGCGTAGCTCATCCAGCGCCGGCGGCCGGCTGGGCGATGAGGTGAAGCTGCGCGCATTGACTAGCACGACCACCACGCGCACGCCGCGCCGGATCAGCTCGCGCGCCGACCGAATCCAATCCAGATCCGTGGACGGCGTGATGGCGATGATGGTTGTCCCGTGTGGCAGGCTTTCCCCTTCGCCGGAGAGAATCTGGTGGAAAGGCAAATCCCCGCTCGCCTCAACGACGGCCAGGGTTTCCAGGATCTTGGAGAGCTGGCGCTCGCCGCGGTCGGTCTGGATGACTTCTCGCGTCTGCCCGTAGCTGACCAGCCCCAACGCGCGCCCCTGGGCGAGGAGATGCCGCGCCAGGGATGCCGCCGCCGTGACGGCGTATTCTTCGGTGGTGGCCGCCAGCTCGATCTTGTGCTTCTCGGCCCACAGCACCGCCGGCCCGCTGCGTTCCTGTTGCGCCTCGGCCCAGGGGGCGGCGGTGTGTACGCCGACGTCCATGTCCAGGTAGATCCAGACATCGGTCGCCGGGTCCAGCTCGAATTCTTTGACCATCAGCCGGCCGGTGCGCGCCGTGCTCTTCCAATGGATGCGGTTGAAGCTGTCGCCGTAGACCCAATCGCGGATGCCAGAGACGTTATCGGTGATGTAGTGGGTGCGCCGGCGCATGGCTTCGCCGCCGGGCAGCTCGCCGAAAGGCAACTGGAAATTGGGCAATTCCAGGGTCGCCGGATAGACGATCAGACTGCCGGTCTCTGGCAGCTTGCGCGAGAGCGCGAAGAGGCCGAAGGGGTCGCCGCTGCGGAGCGTGAGCGGCCCCAGGGTGAAGCGGCCGCGTCGCGTGCAGTAGGTGCGGACGTTCCAGGTGCGCCGGCGCAGTGGCCCCAGCGAGCTGACCACGCGGCCGGCGCGATGGAAGGGCAGCGTCGAATGATCTTGAATCTCCAGCCAGAGCTTCACGAGCCTGCTCTGATTGATGACCGTCAGCGTCTCCTCAAAGAATTTGCCCACTTGAGAGCGCCGCAGGCGCGCGGTGCGCTCCACGCGCAGCCACATCAGGTTCGTCACGGTCAGCAGGAACGAGATGAGCAACAGCGCGGCGAGCAAATAGACGACGCTGTAGACCAGTTTGCGCTCCGTGACCTGCGCCAGGACGAGCGCGCCAATCAGGAGCAGGATGACGCCGCCACTCCGTCTTAACACGACTCTTTCTCCGTTTGTGGCTCCGGCCGGCGGGCGCGGCCCAGGAGGCCGGCCAGGACGATGCCGGCGGCCCGCGCCAGGTTGAGCTTGAGCAGGCCCACCGGCAGGTTCAATTCGGTCTTCTCGCACACGGTGGACAGATTCGCCGTGTCCACCTGTGGCTTTAGCGCCTGCAGCAGCAAGCGCCGGCGTTCGGGGTCTTCGATTTGCAAGATGTCGTCAATCTGCGCCATGAGCCGGCGGGCGCGGCGGATGCGCTGATCGGTCGCCTCAGCTATGGCCGGCTCGACCAGACCGTAGCGCGCCTTGATGCGGTTCAGGCGCGCGCCGGCCTCATACGTCGCGTCAGCGATCTGATGGCGATTCATCCAGACCGTCTCGTAGTTCAGCACATACTTCCAACTGGGCGCGACAAGCGCCTGCCGATGCTCTTCCACCGTGCGGCAGAGGAGCCGATAGCCGTGCTTTTCCGGTTCTTCGAAGACGTCGCTGCCGGGGTCAATGAAAGGTGCCAGGGGCGAGACGAAGGGGAAGAGGCGCTTGTCGGCGCCGGCATCGAAGCGCTCCATCAGATGCTCGCAGTAGTCTACCGTCCCCATGACGGAGTCATAGTCCTGCTCCGGCAGGCCGATCATGAAGAAGATGTCGAGGCGCTGGCAGCCGGCTTCCAGCACGTGGGCCATCGTCTCTTCGATGGCGGCGGTGGTGTAGTGCCGGCCGAAGGCGTGGCGCACCCCATCGTCGTGGCTTTCCGGCGAGATTTCCATCGTGAAGTTGGGGAACGTTCGGGCCAGCTTCTGCACGTAGGCGCGGTCGGCCGGCATGAACATCTCGACGATCACCGGGCGGGGGTCGGTCCCCACCTGGCGGAAGAATTCTTCGGCGTAACTGCTGCCGGCCTGGCGCAGGTCGCCCAGGATGAAGATCGGGCCATTGGAGAACTTGCGGATGTTACGCAGGTCTTCGGCCAGTTGGGCCGGCGAGCGGAAAGCCGGCCGTTGGCGCTGATGGATGCGCCGGAAGGCCGACGCCGATCCGCCGCAGGTCTTGCAGCCATACGAACAGCCGCGCACGGTGAGCGCGGCGGTGATGGGGTATTGCAGCCAGTCCTTGAAGGGGACGACGCCGGCCAGGTCTGCGTAGCGCGCCACGGCCCGCACGACGTAGGAGTAGTCAATGATGACGTGATCCAGGTCGGTGGGGCTGTAGGTGATGGGATTCTCGCGCACCTGGCCGGCCGAGTCGGTCCAGGTCAGGTTGGGGACTTGGGCCAGGGTGGCGTCATTGGCCTGGCCGGCCTTGAGGAGCGCCATCAGCCGGCAGAGCGGTTCTTCGGTCGAGTCGCCGCGCAGCACGTAGTCCACTTCCGGGCGCTGCACCAGCTCGCGATGGAAGTAAGACGATGAGAAGCCGCCAAAGATGATGGGCGTGTGCGGGTGATGCTTCTTGACCAGCTTGGCGACTTCCAGCGCGCCCTGGGCGTGGGGCATCCAGTGCAAATCTATGCCGAAGGCGACCGGCCGCAGCCGGCGGATGACCGCTTCGGGATTGAAGCGCGGCTCGTTCAACATACGCACGGCCAGGTTGACGATGCGCGCCTGCATGCCGTGCCGCTCCAGGTAGTCGGCCAGGGTGGTGAAGCCGATG
>CAIQJD010000377.1 GCA_903872005.1 uncultured bacterium
GACGGGATGTTCGCTATTTTGGAGCGGGCGCGCGCCGACGGCGTGGATGTCCACTTCGACGCGTACCCGTATACCGCGGCCGGCTGTCCCTTCAGCGAAGCGATGCCCGATTGGGTGCAGGATGGCGGGACCGAGGCGATGCTGCGCCGGCTGGCCGATCCGGCCATCCGCCGCCGAGTACTGGACGAGAAAGACACGACCTGGTCGGGCGGCATCCCCATGCGCCTGGATCGCGTCGTGATTGCCTGGCAAGGCCCACACGGCGACGACGCCTGGGTAGGCAAGACCGTGGCCGGCCTGGCCGAGCTGCGCGGCGTCTCGCCGCACGAGATGTTGCTGGAAATCCTGCTACAATCGCGCGACATCGGCCTGATGATCGTCCACAACCGCACGGAAGAGGATGTGGAGCATTTCGTCGCCCATCCATTGGGCATGATCGGCTCCGACGGCATCGCAATTGCCGCCGACGGCCCCTGGGGCCAATCGCCGGTGCATCCGCGCTTTTACGGGACCTTCCCGCGCGTCCTGGCGTACTACGTGCGCGGCCGGCGCGCCCTGGCCCTGGAAGAAGCCATCCGCAAAATGACCGCTTTGCCGGCCGAGAAACTCGGCCTGACGGATCGCGGCCGGCTGCGCGCCGGCTACGCCGCCGACCTGGTCATCTTCGATCCCGCCGTCGTGCGTGACCGCGCCACGTTCCAGACCCCGCACCAGTACCCGGCCGGCGTGGATCAGGTGATGGTCAACGGCCAGTGGGTGGTGCGCGACGGCCGGCAGACCGATGCCCGGCCGGGGCAAGTGATCCGGCGCCGCTGAAACCGCAATGCAGGAGGAACCCATGCCGGCGGCCCGTACCCCCGAACAGAGAGCTGGTTGCGCCGCCATGATTCGCTTCACGGTGATGTGGATTTTGGTCAGCAACGGCCTGTGGGTTGTTGGCGTCCTCCTGGCGACGCGGGCGCTCAACGCGCTCTTTCACCTCGCCCTCGTGGGCCTCGATGACGCGATCTTCATGCCGTGGCTGACGCCGGCCTACGCGGTGGTCGCCATTGTGGGACAGACGGATTTGAGCGGCGCGAACGGCATCGTGGCGCTGATCGCATTCATCTGGGGATACCTGCCCCTCGTCGCCTACTATATGGCTATCCGCGGGCGACTCCGAGCAAAGGAAGACTGAACATGATCATAGACGCCCACGTCCACCTGATGGAACAAGACAAGTCCCCATCCTACGCGTACCTGAAGAAGACCGGCGGCGATTGGGGCCAGGTCTGGGATGGGGCGCGCATCGTCGGCCTGCTGGACGAATGCGGTTTCGACCGGGCCGTCGTCTTCAGCGGGACGGGGCTGTATCCCAACGTGGACTATCGCGCCCTCAACGCGAACACGGCGCGCGAAGTGGCCCGCTTCCCCGACCGGCTCGTCGGCTTCGGCATCCTCGACCTGAAAGGCGATCCCGGCGCGGCCGAAGAAGTGCCGCGCATGGTCGAAGGGTTGGGGCTGGTCGGCATCAAGTTCCACCACTGGCTGCAAGCCTACCCGGCCAATTCGGCCACGCTCAAGCCGGTCTACGCCCAGGCGGCGCGCTACCGCCTGCCGATCATCTTCCACACCGGCACGCCGCCCTACACCGAGCCGGCCCAGGTGGTCGAATGGGCCGACGAATTCCCGGACGTGCAGTTCATCATCGGCCACTTCGGCAAGCTGATCTGGCTCGACGCGGTGCGCGGGGCGCTGAAGTATCCCAACGTCACTCTGGAAACCAGCGGCGCGCAGGTCTCGGATATCGAGATCGCGGTGGAGCTGCTGGGCGAGGAGCGCATCGTCTTCGGCACCGATCTGCCGGTGGGCGGCGCGGCGGCCGGCAAATGGGACGTTGACAAAATCAACTCGGCGCGCATCAGTCCCCGCGCCAAAGCGCGCATCTTCAGCCAGAATATCCTCGACATCCTGGCCCGCGTGCGGCGCTAGAGGAGACCGGCATGATTATTGACGCTCACGTACACATCGGCGCGACGGTCAACCATTTCAAGACGCTGTATGTCACGGCCGATGATATCCTGCGCGAGATGGACGCCCACGGCGTGGATATGGCCGTGCTCTGTCCGGCCGGCGCCGACCTGGCGGTGCATAATCGCGCCGGCAACGACCTGGTGGCCGGCGCGGTGCGCGCCCATCCCGACCGCTTCATCGGCCTGGGCACGGCCAACCCCTGGTACGGGCCGGCCGCGCTCGACGAAATGGCGCGCGCCATCGGCGACCTGGGGCTGCGCGGCTTCAAGTTCCACTCGCTGATCCAGGGGTTCCATCTCAATGACCCCGTGCTGGTCTATCCGCTGGTAGAAAAGGCCATCGCGCTGGATGTCCCGATCTACTTTCATTGCGGGACGCCCATCATGGCGCTGCCGTACAAGCTGCAAGACCTGGCGCAGCTTTACCCACAGGCCAAGCTCATCATGGGGCATCGGGGTTGGGATTACCATTTCGATGTCATCTTCGTCGAGGAGAATTGCCCGGAGCTGTGGATCGAGACCTCGAAATGCGAGTACGTCAACCTGGAGCATTCGTACCGCATGGGCAACGCCGGCCGGCTCCTCTACGGGTCGGACTATCCCATCAGCTCCATGGCCTCGGAATTATCGAAGGTGCGCCGGCTGGTGGGGCTACAGCCGGCCCAAGAGGCGGCCATCCTGGGGGGGAATGCGGCGCGCCTGTTCGACTTGTGACCCATGACGCTCGGTTTTTGACTTCTGGCGTACTATCTGCTATGCTCCTGCGCGGGTCTGTCACTCACCAAAGAGGTAACGAGGGTAACCAATGGCCGAGAAAATCCGCATCAAAGTGAACCGCAACGTGTGCAGCGGGTGTCTCTCTTGCATGACCACCTGCTCGATGACCAATGAGCAATATGCCAGCCTGGCCGGCTCGCGCGTCCAGGTGGAACTCAGCCCCTTCGGCGGCATGAACAAGATCACCATCTGTCAGCAATGCACCAAGCCGAAGTGCATGGAAGCCTGCCCGGAAAACGCCATTTCGCGCGATCCGGACATCGGCTATATGCTGATTGACTACGATAAGTGCACGCAGTGCAAGCTGTGCATCCCGGCCTGCCCCTTCCACGCCATGATCTGGAATCCCATTGATGAAAAAGTGGCGAAGTGCGAGCTGTGCCACGGCGACCCGCAGTGCGTGAAAGCCTGCCCCACCGAGGCGCTCACCTTGCGCGTCTTGGCTGACAAGAAGCAAGAATGAGCCGGGGGATAGCATGAGCCAATCGTATGGTTGGGTCGGCAAACTGCTGTGGGTGAACCTCAGCGACCGCACGACCCGCACGCTGGACACGCTGGATTACGGGCCGGCGTATATCGGCGGCCGCGGCCTGGCCGCGCGCCTCGCCTGGGACCATCTGCCGCGCGGCATCGGCGCCTTCGACCCTGAGAACCTGTTCATGGTCATGACCGGCCCCTTGAGCGGCACGACCGCGCCCTTCTCTGGCCGCACGACCGTCGCCGCCCTTTCGCCGCAAGGCTGGCCAAGCGAATGGTTCAGCCGGGCCAGCCTGGGCGGCCACTGGGGGCCTTCGCTGAAGTACGCCGGCTATGACGGCCTCATCGTCGAGGGCAAGGCCGACCACCCCGTGACCCTGTTGATCCAGGACGACAAGATCGAGTTCCGCGACGCCAGTCACTTGTGGGGCAAGGGCACCATCGAGACCCAGAAGATGCTCTTCAGCGAGCTGGGGGCGGATATCCGCGTCCTGACCATCGGCCAAACCGGCGAGAAGTTGAGCCGCATCGCCATCGTCAACACCGAGACCGAATCGGCCGCCGGCCAGGGCGGTTTCGGCGCGGTCATGGGGAGCAAGAACCTCAAGGCCATTGCCGTGCGCGGGACCGGCGCGGTGCGAATTGCCGATCCGGCGCTCTTCACGGAACGCTGCAAGGCGATCATCGAAGAGACGCGCGGCGACGCGCCGTGGGCCGGCCGCGACCTGGTCCCCGAACGGGTCGAGAAGTACAAGCAACGCTGGCAAGCCTGCACGCAACAATGCACCACCAAATGCCCCGGCGGCTGCCGCTTCTACGGCGAGCTGGTCGGGCCGGCCACCGGCGAAAAGCTGGGCGGGCAGTTCCACTGCGTCTCAAACTTCTTCCCCGGCATCCCCGGCCTGTTCTATGACTGGAACATCGGCTTCGAAGCCGGCTTCGAGATGCGCCACCTGAACGACGACTATGGCCTGAACCAGTGGGACCTGCTCCTGGGCATCGTCCCCTGGCTGCGCCTGTGCCAGTCGGCCGGTTTGATTAGCGAGTTTAATGGCCGGCCGATGGACTTCAACAGCCCGCAATTCTGGGCCTACTTCCTGCGCGCCATCGGCCTGCGCGAGGGCATGGGCGACGCCCTGGCCGAAGGCGGACAGCGCGCGCCGGCCATCCTC
>CAIQJD010000378.1 GCA_903872005.1 uncultured bacterium
AGCGGCCGGCGGCGGCCGTGTGCCGGGCCGAGGCGGCCAAGCGCGCCGCGACGGAGAAGGAAGCACAACGCGAAGAGGCCGAAGCGGCGCGACTGAGCGCCGATCTGGCGGGGCTGGATATGCGGTTGGCGCAGCACGCCGGCCTGGATGAGCAGATGGAAGCGCGCCGGCAGGAGATGCGCGGGAGCGAAGCGGAGTATCGGCTCTATCTGCGGAGCGAGGCCGGCGCGGCGGGGCTGCCGGCGGCCGAACAGGCGGCGCGCCAGGCACAGGCCGAGCTGGAGCGCATTGATGGGGAGGCGCAGCGGGCGGCGCAGGAGCGGCAAGCGGCGGCGGCCGGCTACGATGGGGAGGCGCACCGCCGGCTGGAAGCCGCGACGCGGCAAGAGCAGAGCGAGCTGGCGACGCTGGTCGAGCGGCTGCGGCTGCACGGGGAGCGGCGCGCCGCGCTGGGGCGAGAGATCGCCGATCTGCGGGTGCTGGAAGGGGAATTGGACGAAGCGCGCCGGCAGTATGAGGCCGACAAAGACCTGGCGGGGTTGACGAAGCAGATACGGAACTGGGTCGGCGACGCCGGCCCGCACGTCACGCTGGCGCTGGTGCAGGAAGTTTCGCGGCAGGCGGCGCAGATCTACTGCGAGATCATGCACGACTATTCGCTGCATCTGCATTGGGACAAGGACTATGAGATTCACGTGGAGAAGGCCGGCCAGAAGCGGGCGTTTCGCCAGTTGTCGGGCGGCGAGCAGATGTCGGCGGCCATCGCGGTGCGGCTGGCGTTGTTGAGACAGGCGTCGAACATTGATATCGCGTTCTTCGACGAGCCGACGGCTAATCTGGACGAGACGCGGCGGGTCAGTCTGGCGGATCAGATCGTCAACCTGCGCGGCTTCGCGCAGATTTTCGTCATCAGCCATGACGATACGTTTGAGCGAGTGACGGATCATATCGTGCGGGTGTATAAGGAAGCGGACGCCAGCCGGGTCGAGGTGTTGTAAGCCGGCGGGGAAGGCGAGGATGTTCGTACAGAGCAGGGTCGTGGCGGCGTTGGAGCAGAACGCGGATGCGTTCGTGAGCGAAGAGGGCCGCAACAGCGATGAGATCGAGGAGCTGCGCCGGCTGTTGGTGATGCTGGCGGGCTGGTCGCCGGCGCAATTGCGGGCGGCGCTGGAAGGCATGGCCGCGCCGGGCGCGCTGCCGACGGAAGAGCATGGGCGCGGCGGCGGGCCGGTCGTGGCGTTCCCGGCGCGATGGGAGAATCACGAGCAGGCGCGGGCGTGGGCGCTAAAGGTATTGGGCGGCCGGCCGACCTTCGCGGTGGATGGCTCGCAGATCGCTTCGCAACGGGGAGCGGGGATGCCGGCGGCGCTGGCGCAGGTGGGCTGGTTTGAGAATCCGCACGAGGCCGGCGCGCCCTACGAGAAGGACCTGCGGGTGGAGGTCTTGCCGCCGGAGCAGACGCGCTACGCCACCGAGGATGAGGGGTATATTGACAGCGAGCTGGCAGTGAGCCTGCGGCGCTACCAGCTTGAGACGGAGCGGATGGGGGAGTATCTGCTGGCGCACGCCGGCGACCCGCGTCGGCCGGCGGCGTTCTTTGATGGCTCGTTGGTGGCGTCCTTTGCGGCGCGGCTGCCGGCGGATGTGCGCGCCGCCTATCTGCGGGCGACGTTGGCGATGCTGGCGGCTTCGCGCGAGGCGCGGGTGCCGCTCATCGGCTACGTGGATACCAGCTTCGCCCGCGATCTGGTTGAGATGACGAGCCGGGCGGGCGGCGCGCGCTCGCCCAGGGTCAGCGATGCGGCGGTCTTGCGCCGGCTGATGACGGGGTGGGGCGATCGCTCGCCGGCGTACATCTGTGCGCGCGCTGATGGCATCTTGAGTGAGTACGTGGATGCGAGCGGGGCGGATTGGGGCCGGCAGGTTGCTTTCGTCTATGTGCAGACGGCGATGGATGCGGCGCCGGCGCGCGTGGAGTTCCCGCTGTGGGTGCTGGAGGATGGCCGGCTGGACGATGTGCTCGACCTCGTGCGCGCCGAGGCGGTGGTGGGGAACGGCTACCCGTATGCGCTGGAAACGGCCGACGCGCTGGCCGTGTTGAGCGCGGAGGACCGCGAGCGATTCAGTCAGACGTTTCAGGAGTTCGCGCGCCGGCATGATTTGCCGGTGCGCCTGTCGCGCAAGGCGCAGAGCAAGCGGCGCCGGCGCACCTAGCCGGGAGGGTGACGGATGGCGGCCATCGGGAAGATCGTCAAGTCGAACTCGCACATTGACTATGTGTGCCAGGTTTTCGGGCCGGGAGAGCGGGAGAAGCCGCCGGCGCCGGCGGATTATGCCTTTGGGCAGTTCGTGCAGGCGGCGGTGGATGGCGCGCCGGGGACGCGCCTGGTGGGCGTGATCTACAATACGATTCTGATGAACCCGGAATTCGGGAGTCTGGGACCGAGGCTCTCGCCCAAGTCGGAGCTGGAGGTCTTCTCGCCGGATTACCTGAACGAGAAGGCGCTGCTGGTGGGCATCTTGCTGGTGGGAAGCCTGCCGGCGCGGGGCGATGCGCCGGCGATGCAGGGCATCCCGCCCATCGGCGCGACGGTGGATGCGCTGGTGGAGACGATGACGCAGGAGGAGGCGCGGCGCTTTCATCAGGGGCCGGCCGGGCCGCGGCTGGCGTACCTGCCGCTGTTGCTGGCGCAGGCCAATCCGCTGATGACGCACCTGGCGCTGCGAATTCTGGAACAGGCGGCGGCCTGGTTCCCCGATCATCAGACGGAGCTGGCGGTGGTGCGGAATAATCTGGCGTGGAAGACGCAGGTCGAGCAGGCGCGTTGAGCGCCGAGAGATGTACGCAGGTTTTCACTGGCAACATACACTATTCACGGAGGAAAGCCGATGCGCGTGGAAATCTTGTCCGATCAGGCCGCGACGCCCAATTTGGAAGCCGGTGCGAAGGGCGTGGCGTGCGCTTTTCCGCAGGCGGCGGTGTTGGCCGATGGCCGGCTGGCAATCGTCTATCGGCGGGGCGAGACGAAGCACAGCTACGATGGGGTCTTCGTGTTTCAGCGGTCTTCGCCCGACCGCACGGTCTGGGAGCGGCCGGTCGTCGTCTTTGATGGGGCGGCGCGGCAGCCGAAGCAGACGGTCGTGTCCGGCGGCATGTGCCTGACGCCCAAGGGGACGCTGTGCGCCACGTTTTCGACGGTGGAGGAGTTGCCGGCCGGCATGTATATGTTCAGCGCCGAGGGGATGGCGCTGAAACGGCGCGTCTTTGCCGCGCGGAGCATGGATGGGGGGCAGACGTGGTCGGAGGCGACGCTGGTGGATACGCGGCCGTACGAGCTGGTGGGCATTACGACCAAGCCGTTCATCCTGCCGGATGGGCGACTTTTCGCTCCGATAGAGATTGGGACGCCGGCCGGCGTGCAAAGCAGCTTCGCGGTGATTTCTGAAGATGACGGGCGCAGCTTTGGGCCATTGATGACCTGCGCCGACGATACCAGTGGCCGCTTGAGCCTGTGCGATGCGCGGTACACGGTCTTGCCGGACGGCCGGCTGCTGATGCTGTTGTGGACGTTCCGCCGCGAGGACGAGGAGACGATTGAGGTGCATCAGTCGTATTCGGCCGACGCGGGGAAGACGTGGACGCCGGCGCAGAGCATCGGCATCCTGGGGCAGATCACCGTGCCGCTGGCGCTGCCGGGCGGCGCGGTGATTGCGGCGAGCAACTATCGGCTGCCGCCGGAGGGGAGCCGGCTGTGGTATTCGCCGGATGGCGGCGCGACGTGGGATACGCAGCATCCGATCCAGATGTGGGATGCGCGCCTGACGCGCATCCTGGGCGAGCCGGTGGCGGCCGTGGTGGAGCGGAATCGGGCGGCCGGGGATAGCATTTGGCAGGCGTTGGGCGGATTCACGTTTGGGACGCCGGATCTGGTCAGCTTGCCGGATGGCAGCGTGGCGCTGACCTACTATGCGACGCTGAATGAGATCATTCACGTGCGCGCCTGCCGCTTCCGCGCCCATGCGGAGGGGTGAGGGATGAGCGGGCCGGCGGCCGGCTGCGCGCCGGCGGAGGCCGAAGCGCCGCTGATCCTGACCGTTGACATCGGCACGTCGTCGGTGCGGACGGCGTGCTTCGACCGGCTGGGGCGCGCAGTGAGCGGGGTAGAGGCGCGCCGGCCGGCGCATATCCGCGCGGGCGTGGATGGCGCGGCCGAGGCGGATGCGGACGCGTTGGCGGCCCTGGTGTGGGAGTGTCTGGACGAGGCGTTGGGACGGGCCGGCGATCTGGTTGACCGGATCGCCGGCGTTGCTATATGCACTTTCGTCGGCAATGTCCTGGGCGTGGATGGGGCCGGCCGGCCGGTGACGCCGCTGACGACCTACGCGGATACGCGGGCGGCCGGCATGGTGGCCGGGCTGCGCGCCGACTTCGACGAAGAGGAGACACACCAGCGGACGGGGTGCCATTTCCATCCGAGCTATCTGCCGGCGCGGCTGCGCTGGTATGCGGCGGCGCAGCCGGAGGTCTATCGCCGCGCGGCGCGCTGGATCACGCTGGGCGAGTACCTGGAGCTGCGCCTGTTCGGCGCGGCGGCGGTGAGCTATTCGGCGGCGGCGTGGCATGGCCTGCTGGATTGGGAACGACTGGTCTGGGATGCGCCGCTGCTGCGCGGTTTGCCATTGGATGAGGAGCGCCTTTCGCCCCTGACCGATGTGAGCCGGCCGAGGCGCGGGCTGCGCGGCGAGTTCGCGCGGCGCTGGCCGGCGCTGGCGGAGCGGCCGTGGTTTCCGGCGGTCGGAGATGGCGCGGCGGCGAATGTGGGGAGCGGCTGCGCCGGGCCGGGGCGCGTGGCGCTGACGGTGGGGACGACGAGCGCGGTGCGGGTGGTGACAACGGAGCCGGCAGGGCGCGTGGCGTGGGGGTTGTGGCGCTATCGGGTGGACGGCCGGCGGTCGTTGCCGGGCGGGGCGCTGACCGAGGGGGGCGGCGTCTTCGCCTGGATGCGGGAGCAGCTCCGGCTGGGCGAGGGCGATCTCGAGGCGGCGCTAGCCGGCATGGAGCCGGATGGGCATGGGTTGACGATCCTGCCCTTTTGGGCCGGCGAGCGCAGCCCGGGGTGGGCCGGCGATGCGCGGGCGACGCTGCACGGGTTGTCGCTGGCGACGACGGCGCTGGATATCGCGCGGGCCGGGCTGGAGGCGGTGGCCTATCGGGTGGCGTTGATCTTCGAGCTGTTGGGCGATCTGGCGCCGGCCGAGGCGCAGGTGATCGCTTCGGGCGGGGCGCTGCTGGGGTCGCCGGTCTGGCTGCAAATCATGGCCGATGTGTTGGATCGGCCGGTGGCGGCGTCGGGGACGCCGGAAGCGTCGGCGCGGGGCGCGGCGCTGCTGGGGCTGGAGGCGCTGGGGGCGTTGGCGGATGCCGGCGATGCGCCGGTCTGCCTGGGGCGGGTCTATGCGCCGCAGGCGGAGCGGACGGCGCGCTATCGGGCCGGCCGGGAGCGGCAAGAGGCGCTGTACCGGCGATTGCGGCCGGGATAGGCGCGGTTCACGTCTGGCAGCGCGGGCAGAAGTAGCACGCGCCGCCGAGATATTGCATCTTCTCGATGGGCGTGGAACAGATGGGGCAGGGCCGGCCGACGGCGCGGCTGTCCATGAGGCGGGTGTAGCCGCCGGGGTGGTGGAAGAGGTCCAGCTCGTCGGCGCGGCCGCCGGCCGCGATGGCTGCTTCCAGCACGGCGAGGATGGCATCATAGAGCCGGCGGGTCTGCGCCGGGTCGAGGGCCGTGATGGGATGGCGGGGGTGCAGGCCGGCCCGGAACATGATGTCTTGGGCGATGGCGTTGCCCAGGCCGGGGATGAGCTGATCCTGAGTGAGGAGCGCCTTGACGCTGCGCTTCTCGCCGGCGCGCAGTTCGGTCAGGAGGCCGGCGAAGTAGTCGAAGGTGAAGGTTGGCTCGGCCGGCGTCGGGCGCATGTCCTGGATGTATTGGCGCTCCAGTTCTCGGCCGGCGTCGTGCAATTCCATCGCGCCCCACATCTGGGTCGTGAGGGTGAGGGCAGAGCCGTCGGCGAAGGTGAGCCAGAGGTGGTATTTGTCCGGCAGGCGCGCGCCGGGCGGGTGATAGAGGAGCCGGCCGCCGCATTCGCCGATGACGAGGACGTAGCCAGGGTCTAGCGGCGCGAGGATCCAATGGCCGCGGGCGTGGGCCGGGCCGAAGGTCCTGCCGGCGGTCAGGCGGGCGAACTCGTCGTGGGTGCGGTTATACCAGACGAACTTGTGCGGCGAGTTGCCGAGCGCGCCGGAATGAATGGTCTTGCCGGCGATGGTCGCCTGCATCTGGCGCGCCAGCGTGATACATTCGGGCAGCTCAAACATTGCGGTCTCCTACGCATCCGCTCAGAGTGAGGGCAATCCGCGGCGCTGTTGGGCATATTTGAAGATATTCGAGACGCCCATTTGTTCCATCCCACGCCGCGCCGCCTGGAAGCCGCGCCCGTAGATGGGGTCGGTGTTGTCTGCCAGGAGTTTCAGCCGGTAGGCTGCCTCGACCGTGCCCTGCTGCTTGAGCCACAGGTAGGCCCCCAGCTCGCAGAGGCCCTCTTCGACGGCCGGCTCCAGCTCCGGGAAGGCGTGCAGGAAGAGGTAGGAGTGGGTCAGCTCGTGGGCGGCGATGGCGGCGAAGTGTTCGGCCGGCAGGCCATATAGCACGAGAATCTCTTTCACGGTGCGCTGGATGACCTGTCCGTTGCGCGTGGTGGATTCGTGGCAAGCCATGCCGGATGGTTTCTTCGCATAGGTCTTGAGGGAGAGGTCTTGTAGCTCGGTCTGATCCACCAGGCGCAACGGCGTCGGGGCGGAACCCAGGGGCAGGCCGACGCTGGCCAGGCCGGCGCGCACCTGGGCGATGATGGGTTGGCCGGCCGGGACGCGGTCAATGGCGCTGCGCCGGCAGCGGTTGCAGACGGAGCGCCCATCGGCATAGCGGACGCTGCCGCCCGTGAGCGAGGCGCAGATCGGCCGACCACAACTGTAGCATTCGGGGACGCCGGCGGCATGCTGCTTGCAGTACGTGTCGCCCCAACTGTTGACCAACCATTCGCCGCGCATGATCTCGCCGCCGATGGCGCAACGCGTGCCAAAACGTTCCCAGTAGTGGGTCTCGCAATAGACTTTGCCATCGCGTTCGTAATACTTCTGCCCGTTGAAGGGACGCCCGTCTGCGGCGCAGACGAAATGCTCGGGATGCCAGGTCTTGCCCTGTGCGGTCGTCACCGTGCCGGCGATGGGCTGGCCGCAGCCGGCGCAACGGGGGCTGAAGCGCGTGTGGTAGCAGGCTTCGTGATAGGGGCGGTCAGCGTGGGTGAAGAAGGGCTGTTGATCTATGGGCTGGCCGCAGCCGGCGCAGAGGAAGCAGCCGGGATGCCAGGTGCGGTCGAGCGCGGTGATATAGTTGGACGTAATGGGTTTATGACAGCCGGCGCAAGTGGTCATGGCAACCTCCATGGCAAATCGGAAGTCGTTTCAGGAAGGCTGCGCGTTACAGGGCGTTCGTACGCGCGGCCAGGCTTGCGCGCCGGGCCGCGCCCCGAATGGGGGGATTGTAGCATGGGGGAGTCATGCTGTCAATGCGTGTTGCGAGCGGGGGAGCGCGCAGGTTTCGACACGCGCCCCCGGTTATGCTATACTCAGGCGTAGAAGGAGGGAAGCAAGATGCACTTCCAAACCGTGGACGAAGGCTTCATCTATCGTGTGCCGGCCGGCGCGCCAGAGGCGTGCGCGGCGTCGCGCGTGGCCGTGGCGGCCAATGGCGATATTCTGTGCAGTTTCACCATCAATTCCGGGCTGGGGGTCAACGACTTCCGCACGATGCTGGCGCGCTCGACCGATGGGGGGCGGCGCTGGAAGCTGCCGGGGCAATTGTGGCCGGAGCTACAGGCCCGGTACTCTGTCAACGTGTCGTTGAGCCGGTCGCCCCAGGGGGAGTTGTTCTTGTTTGGGATGCGCTTCCCCATTGATGCGCCGGGTGAGAGCTTTTGGAGCGAAGTGACGCAGGGCATGAAGCAGAACGAGCTGATCTGGGCCAGGTCTGCCGATCATGGCTACACGTGGAGCGCGCCGGCGGTCATTCCGATGCAGATTGCGGGGTCGGCGGAAGCGCCCGGCCCGATGTGCGTGACGCGCGCCGGCCGGCAGTTCGTCGTCTACTCGCCGTATAATACGTTTGATCCGCAGACGGTCGTGGATCGGAATCAGGTCGCCATCCTCGGCAGCACGGATGGGGGCAAGAGCTGGCGGCAGGGGTCTATGCTGCGCTTCCCGGAGGGCTATGCGACGGCGGCCGAGGCGTGGGTGGTCGAGCTGGCGGACGGCCGGCTGCTGGGGACGTGCTGGAAGATGAACCAGAAGGACGGCAGCGATTTCCCTAACGCGTTCGCGCTTTCGACGGATGGGGGCGAGTCGTGGCTGCCGACGGCATCTACCGGCATTATGGGGCAGTCTACCGCGTTGACGCCGCTGCCGGATGGGCGGGCGCTGTTCATCTACAACCAGCGCCGGCATGGCGAGATCGGAGTCTGGATCGCGGCGGCCCAGCCGACGGCCGGCGATTTCGGCGTGCAGGTCAATCAGGTCGCCTGGCGCGCCCAGGTGCGCGCCCTGAAGGGCGACGCAGCCGATCATTCCGCCTGGACGGATTTCGCATTCGGCGAGCCTGCGGTCGCCCTGTTGCCCGACGGCGAGCTGCTGCTGGCCTTGTGGTGTATCCAGCCGGATGGCGCCGGCATCCGCTTTGTGCGCCTGCGAATGGTAGATTGATCGCACTATTCCGCTTCGAGGAGGCGTTCTCATGACCCAGCATCCGACTCGTGTGTCCATCAGCGGCGCTCGCTTTCAGGATACGCTGCGCCGGCATCGCGCTTTCTGGCAACGCGGCACAGAGGGGTGTCTGCGTTCCAGCGCCGTGGTCGCGCCTTCCGCGCCGTTGGCTTTGCCGCAGCGCGATGGCAGTTTTGTGACTCATGCCAATCCTGTGACGCCCGATCAGATTGACGTCGGGGCGATGATTGATCAGTTCCTGGCGGTGAACGAGGCCGATCTCGATCCGACCTTGACCGTTAAGGGCATCTATCTGGCGATGGTGGGCATGGGCGACCAGATGCCCATGACCCGCGCCCTGCCCAAGATCCCCTGGATTGAAGCGATGTTGGGCTGCCCGATCACCATGACTGAGGGCCATATCTGGAATGAGCACTATCGGGGCGACCCCGAAGAAGTGGTACGGCGGGGCGCCCATTTTGAACACAATCCCTGGTTTCAGCTCTATCTGGAGTTCCTCAAGCAGCTTCAGGCGCGCCTGGGCGACCGCTTCCCATGCGCGGCGAATACGCTCTTTCGCGGGGCCAGCGATCTGGCGGCAGCGGTGATGGGCGTGCAGGAAGCGTGTATCGCCTGGATTGACCAGCCGGCGTTCATGGCGCGCCTGATGCGGGTTTGCACGGACGCGAATCTGGCGTGCATCGAGGCCGGCTACAAGGTGTTGAAGCCGTTCCTGGGCGGCTACCCGTGCGCTGATGCGGTGTGGGCGCCGGCGCAGGTGCTCTGGACGCAGTGCGACCATGCGACGCTCGTATCGGCGAGGATGTACGAGCGGCAAATCCTGCCCTTCGACCTGGAGATCATCCGCTCTAAGCCGATGTCGGTGATTCATCTGCACAATTCCAACCTGCACGTTGCGCCGTTGCTGGTGCAGATCCCGGAGCTGTCGGCGATTGAGGTGGCGGTGGACCCGTATCCGACCGGCGAGCGCAAGGTATGGGAGGTGGAGATGCTGCGGATGATCATGCAGCACAAGCCGCTCTTCCTGGATGTGTGGTTCCCGAATCTGGATGAGGCCGGCTGGCTGGCGGAGCAGTTGCCGAAGCGGGGGGTGTGCTTCAATGCGCGCTTTGAGCCGGCCGATTGGGCCGGCGCGCCGGCGGATTTTCCGGGTCGCGAGACGTGGGTGTTGGTTCCATAGGGTTGGGGGGCGGACGCGCACGAGGCGCTGGTGGGCCATGATGGAGGGAGATCAATGCCGAAGGTGACGTGGGAGCTGCGGGACTATGATCGCGAGTTCTTTGCCCGTGAGGTGGAGGATTTCGTCCCGCGGCGGGTCTATGATATGCACGCGCATCTGTATCGGGAGTCGGACTGGCAGGGCGAAGCGCCGGCGGAGGTGGTTGCCGGCCCGCATGAGATCACGCTGGAGGTCTATCGCCAGC
>CAIQJD010000379.1 GCA_903872005.1 uncultured bacterium
GTCTTTGGCCAATTCCAGGAATTCGCGTGCCCAGTTCTTGCCCAACTCGCTGTTGCTGGCAAGGCGAGTATCGAAGCGCCACTGATTCTGTTGCGCGGCGGCGAAGAGGGTGGCGGTAGCTTGATAGGAGCGGGGGAGGACGAATTGTACGGCCACGATGATGATTGCCACGAGGGCAAAGAGGAACAGGCCGATGCGATAGTGGGCGATGATCGGCTGAATATACTTGCCCAGATCTATTTCTTCTTGCATGACTCTTTCCTGAAACGGAAGTCAGACGTTTTTGAGACTGAGCACGGCGACGCTAGTGTAAACGATGTCCTGCGATTTGTCAAAGCCTCCGACCTCTTTGACCGTTTGATATTCGGGTGACGGTGGCATGCGATAGGCCGGCGCGGTTCGTCTGCGCCCTGTGTATGATCCGGCGACGAGACCACATAGGTCTCCAAGACCTATGTGGTCTCATCTCGCGATGGCCGGCGCGATCCACATTTGGAGGTTGCCAGAGTAGCGCGGGGCGACGCAAGTCCGTTTGTTACTCGAAACCACCCGCAGGAGCTACCCCGCGGGCGGTTTGTCTGTGCGCGGCACGCGTGCCGCGCTCCCTAATCCCGATCCGCGCCGGCGATATCCTGCACACACTCGGCCGGGTAGATGTTGCTCTCACTCTCGTCGTGATTCGGATACCAGACCTGGGCGAAGAAAGGATTGCGCCGCGCCTCGGCGTCATAGTCCCAGGGCGGCGGCGCGCAGTCGGGGCACCAATGGCCGGCTTTCAGCACCGTGTTGGGCCGGGCGTTGAAGGTATGCCCGGCCGCGCACTGCCACGGCACCGGCGCGTGCAGGTCGCCATCCCAGGCCGGCGCCAGGCAGTCCCCGCCGCGAAAGCGCGCCGCGCCGCGCAGGTCTTCCAGGTTGAGCCGGGCCTTGCTCTCGTCGTAGCCGTGGCTCAGGCGCGTGCAGGCCGGCGGCTCGGACGGTGGCGCGCCGGCGTCCCAGTCCGGGATGGCCGCATAGGTCGCGTAATCCTTGAAGAAGGCCGTGATGCGCTGGTCGTTGCGGCTTTTCGCCCAATGGGCAGTCCCGTTGCGGTGGCCCTCGGCCATGGCGCGGAAGCGCTGGTAGGCCGCCTTCTCGACGCCCCTGCGGAAGCCGGGGATGCGTTGGGCCAGGAACGCGACCGCTCGCATGCCGGCCGGCATCGTGGCCTTGAGGTCGCGCCAGTAGTCCGCCAGCGAGTCGCGCCAGTAGTGCAGGTAGTCGTTCAGGATGTGGCTGTCTTCGTAGACCTGCATGTGGAAGTTCCGCAAGGCGAACCAGCGCCGCTCGGTGCAGGCCGCCAGCCCCGACATGCCGTTCAGCCGGAAAGAGACGTCGTACATCTCCTCGGCGGTGATCCGCATGGCCGGCCCGCCGCCCATGTTGTACACGCGCCGCCAGAAGTCCGAATCGTTGGGGATATCCAGGCAGTTCACCAGGCCGAAGCCGGCGTCCCGGTCGGTGATGTTCTCCATGCGCGAATCGAGGGGCTGGTGGAACATGATCGGGTCGGTCAGGCCGGCGAATTCGGCGTAGTCAGTGGGCATGATGTAGGTCATGCGGAGCGAGGCCCAATGGCGGATGTGCGATTCCAGGACGGCGCGCTCGCCGGCGATCTTGGTGATGGCGTAGAAGTCGAAGATGGATGGCTTGAGCGGGTCGCCAGCGCGACCCAGGGAGATACAGCCGAGCCGGTCGCCGGTCTCGGCCACGGTGCCGGTGTAGATGAGGCGGATGCGCGCCGCGCCGCCGGGCTGGGCCTCGATGGCGCGCACGA
>CAIQJD010000380.1 GCA_903872005.1 uncultured bacterium
CTGACCGTGACCAACAACCAACTGGAGATTGTGCAGGCAGCGCGCTCACTGAGCGACCTGGATCATACGCAGGCCGCGCTGCTCCGCAATCTTCTCATCGCCAGCGGCATCGTCTTGTTGGCCGCCTTTGGGATCGGGTGGTTCTTCTCAGGCATCGTGCTGCGCCCCATCACGCGCATCACCCACACGGCGCAGGCCATCGGCGCAGAGCAAGATTTCGGCCGGCGCGTGGCCTATATCGGCCCGCGCGACGAGGTCGGGCAACTGGTCGCCACCTTCAACACGATGTTGGCGCAGTTGCAGAGCGCCTACAGCCGTGTGGAGCAGGCGCTCCAGATCCGCCGGCGCTTTGTGGCCGACGTGTCCCACGAGTTACGCACGCCCCTGACTACCGTGCGCGGCAATATCGAATTGCTGCGACGCGTGCCGGCCATCGCGCCCGAAGATCAGGCGACGGTCATCACGGACATCGTCCACGAGACGGAGCGCCTGATCCGGCTGGTCAATGATCTCTTGATGCTGGAACATTCGGACGGCGTGCAACGCCTGCGCGCCGAAGCCGTGCTGGTGAAGCCGCTGGCCGAAGCGGTCTGCGGGCAGGCCGGCCGGCTCTCCCCTGGCCGGCGCATTGTCTGTACCGAAGTGGAAGATGTCGCCATCGTAGGCGACCCGGACGCGTTCCGACAAATCCTGTGGATCCTCTTGGACAACGCGCTGACGCACACGGCCGGCGATGTGCAGGTCAGCGCCACGGCCCGCGAGCGCGTGGTGGAAATCGCCATCCATGACCAGGGAGCCGGCATCGCGCCAGAGGCGCTGGAGGCGATCTTCGAGCGTTTCTATCGGGGACGCGAGGCGCGTTCCAAGCCGGGCACCGGCCTGGGGCTGTCCATCGCCAAGGCATTGGTCGAGGCGCAAAAGGGCGAGATCACCGTGGAGAGCCGGCCGGGCGAGGGGAGCGTCTTCCGGGTGCGGCTGCCGCGCGCGGAGGGGTGAGGTTCCTTGTCGCGCGGCTAATCACCGGAGTTCTATCGCCAAGTCAGTCACCTTCGCGAAATGTGCATCACGAGTTATCAAGACGAGATCATGTTGCACTGCAGTAGCCGCTATCCAGATGTCGTTTTCAGGAATTGGACTGCCTTGTTAGTGGAGTTTGCTCTTGATGATGCCGTAGCGATTGGCTGTATCTGAATCTACGGCCAAAACGGCGATATGCGCGGCGAGATCAGCCACGCGAGCGATGTTCTCTGAAACCCGACTCGATTTGTGCGCCCCGTAGAATAGCTCGCCCAGGACAATGGTTGAGAGAAATGCTTCGTCCACTTTCTCCAACCACTCCATCATCATTGGCTCGCCGTTCAATAAGGCTATGACAATGTTCGTGTCGAGCAGGAATCTACCAGGCATCTTTTTCCACACTCTCGCAGCCGGCCTCTATGGCTCTTGATATGTCAGCCGCGTCTTCTGGCGATAAGGCGCCAACAAAGCGCGTCAAAAGCCGGCCGGGGGTACCCTGCGGTTTTGGGGTCGCTAAGGAGCGGGCGAAATCCAGCACGCGACGCTGCTGCTCCAGCGGCAGTTGATCCAGTTGGTCGTCTATATACTGTTTGATACTTGCAGTAGCCACAGGCGTCCTCCCATTTTGCCAACGCAGTGTCATTATACTTCCTGGCGTAGCGAGCGTCAAACGCCTGTCTTCTCCCAGGGCTTCACTTCTTGGGCGGATTGTTCTTTTTCGGTTTCTTCTTCGGTTCCTTCTTTGGCTCTTTCTTCGGCTGGCTTTCCAGCCGGCGCTTGCGCGCCTCCTGAAATTCCTTCATCCACGCGGTCACTTCTGCGTCCGACACGCGCGCGTTGGCGCGCTGGGCATCTTCGTCTTCTTCTTCAGCGGCCGGCGGCTGCATCAGCGCCACGAAGGCTTCCGAGGTGATCACCGCTACGCCTTCGGCGCGTACCGCGGAGGTGACGGCTCGGTCGGAGGTGACGACAGTCAGGCTCCCCTTGTGGCGCGCCTGACGCGCCAGCGAGATGATGACCCGGTCGGCGCTATCGCCGGGCCGGGCGTAGGTCACGCGCACCTCGCCGGCGGTCTGCCGGCGCTGCGGCGCATAGTTTCCGCCGGGATCGAAGACGATCGTGATCAACTGGCGCGCGCGCTGCGCGAAAGCCTGCAGCCGGGCGGCCAATTTCAGTTCATCTTCGGGATCGCTCAGGCTCAACCCGTGCATTTTGCCGATCAAGTTGTGTCCGTCAATCAGATATGCCATCCTGCCCTCTGAAAGAAACGATACTGTCCGCCGGCGCGATAGCCGGCGGCTTCAAAAGCGCTCTTGCCGGTCGTCTCGCCGGCCGGCAGGAGCGCGCCAACCTGCTCCAGGCGACGCTCCAGCGTCCAGGCGGCGGCGGCCTCGGCCAACGCGCGCCAGACCTGTGCCGTTCCGCCCGGCGCTGTGATGGATTCCACCCAGACGCCGCGATCGGTCATCGTCGTTATCGGCAACAACTCGCACGCGCCGAGGCGCACGCCAGCC